>NZ_BAAIFY010000010.1:0-136250 GCF_054653575.1 Nocardioides pyridinolyticus
GTGCTGGCGCTTGCTGGTGTGACCATCTGGACCATCGCCAGCCGGCGAGCCTCTCGGCAGCACGGGTCGTCGGACCGGTGAGCTCGGCCACGAAGTCGACGGTCTACCGCTCTCACTGCAGGGCGATAGACCGGTCGGCTTCCGGCACGGTCGTGACGTGGGAGGACAGATGATCCGGCCTTCACGGGCGGTCTTCGCAATGGCGGTCGCTGGGTTGATCCTGTCCGTGACCCCTGTGTCCGCCGGCTCGGCTGCTGCAGATCGCGAAGCACTCGAAGATGCAACACGTGACGTTTGGTCTCCCGTCGGCGGACGCACGTTCAGCCATGAAGGCTCGGTCGTCAACACCGACCTCGAGAGGACGGTAGTTCGTCACTCGCCCCGAGCAGTTGTCGCAATCGCGCGGTATGTGGAGCTCCGTTCCCGCGCGTCGGATGAGATCACGTTCTATGGCTACCTCCGCACGAGCCGTGCGCGCACCTTCGAAGTCGTTGTCGAGGTCGACTGGCTTGGGCGAGGTGCGGACTATCTCCTCTTGCAGCACGGTCGGAACAACGATGTCTCCGTCGTCAACTGCAAACGACTCGGCGGAAGGACTAGCTTCGCGCGAGAAACTCTGCGGATAAACATTCCCCGCAGTTGCGTCGGACGACCACGCTGGGTGCGTTTCCAGGGCGTTGCGGAGTCATACACGGAGCGCGGCGGGCGATTTCTCGATCAGGTCATCGGTACCGGGGCACGCCCGAAAGGCTGGAGTCCACGTATTCGCGCGTAGCGCCACGCCACCACAGCACATCACTTCGTGCCCACCCGCTGCGGAGAGACACATCTCGCCACACGCGTCCGGCACGGCATGGGTGTGGCCCCGCCAGCGGTGCCGGCGGGGTGTGGGTCAGTCGATATGTCGGTGGTGGACGAGGCCCATGGGGCTGGTCCATTGGATGGTGTGGGGGTCGAGGAGCTGGTAGGTCCAGCCGCCGGTGGTCTTGAGGCGGTGGTGGCCTCGGCAGAGCGGGAAGAGGTTGGCGGTGGTGGTCGCCCCGGACGGGTAGGGGTCGCGGTGGTCGAGGTCGCAGCCCCGGGCGGGGCGGTCGCAGTCCTTGAACACGCAGGTGCGGTAGCGGAGCCGGGCCTGTTCCTTCATCAGCGGGGTGGGTGAGTAGGCGTCGGTGGACATCTCCTCGGCCAAGTCGAGCACGGGTCGGATGGTGACCCGGGTGCCGGCCTCCTGGCACCACTCGCGGACCTGCCCGGGGGTGACGACGGACCGGGTGTTCTCGACCTCGACCATCGCCTGCCCGGGCCGGGTGTGGGCGTAGAGCACCAGCTCCCGCTGGGCGGGGCCACCGGTGCCGGTGGTGCCGGCCATGCCCAGGGCCATGGAGCGGCGCACGTCGAGGGGGATCGCGGGGTCGAGGGTGGCGGCGGTGGCGGTGAGGAACTCGTCGAACGCGAGCGCGTCGGCGAGCCCGGCCCAGGCGGTGATGGGGACCTGGCCGGTGGCGGTGATGCCGCGGTACTGGATCTGGACGCCGCGTTGCTCGGCCTCGGCCAGGCGACGCCGCTCGGTCTCGGCGGGGTCGTGCTCGGCGCGGGCCTGCTCGACCTGGCGTTCGATCTCGGCCCACGAGCACCTCTTCGCGACGATCGCGAGCCGCTGGTCGACCGCGGCAGCCGCCTCGGGGGAGAGGGTGCGGGTGTCCTGGGCGATCTTGCGGGCCTTGAACACCGCCACCTCCCCGGCCATCACCCGTCCCCAGATCCGCGGGAGCCGGTGACACAGCTCGATGGCGTCGCCGATGAGCCGGGCGCCGGGTTCGTGCTTCGTCCCGATCGCGAGCGCGAACTCGGCCACCGCGGACTCATCGATGGTGGGGGCGCCGACGCCGGCCAGCTCCAGGGGCTGCATGCCCCACTCGATCTGCGGATCCGGGTCGCCGGGGTTCAGCTGCGCCCACTGCACGGCCTGGACCAGCTGCTCGACCTGCGCGTCCGCGATCACCGTCGCGGTGTCGCGGGCAGCGGTCAGCACCTCGTCGGCGCGGGTGCTCGTGGTGGCTGCCATGGATCAACCCAAGCAGGGGGCACCGACATTTCGGTGCCCAGATCCCTTGTTTTGACCGGGATATGGACACCTTTCAGATTTTTTCTGGAGTGGTCCGAGACAGGTGCCCGGGCGCTCGTCTCCACCACCGGGCGCGCCTAGCCGCAGGCCGGGAAGCCGCGCCGACCCGAGCGAACCCTGCCCGCGTTGCTGCCTGTCGGCGGCCAGACCGCGCGGACCCGCAGCCCGCGCACACCCAGGTGGTGGTGGCTTCGAGACGAGCGCCAGAGCGCCTCCCTCAACACCCCGTACTACACGAACGCGTTGACGCCCGTCTCGGCGCGACCGATGAGGAGCTTCTGGATCTGCGAGGTGCCTTCGTAGAGGGTCATGACGCGCGCGTCGCGGAGGTACTTCTCGGCCGGGTGCTCGTCGACGTACCCGGCGCCGCCGTAGACCTGGATCGCGTTGTTGGCGGCGCGGACGGCGGCCTCGGAGGCGAACAGCTTGGCCTTGGACGCCGCCACCCGGAAGGACTCACCACGATCGATCAGGTCGGCGCAGCGCCAGACGAGCAGGCGCGCGGCGTCGGCGTCGACGGACATGTCGGAGATCAGCTCCTGCACCAGCTGGAACGACGCGAGCGGCCGGCCGAACTGGGTTCGTGAGGTGGCGTAGGAGACCGACGCCTCCAGGCAGCCCTGGACGATGCCGACGCAGCCGGCGGCGACGGAGACCCGGCCCTTGTCGAGGGTGGTCATCGCGATCTTGAAGCCCTGCCCCTCCTCGCCCAGGCGGGCCGAGGCCGGCAAGCGTACGTCGGACAGGAAGAGCTCGGCGGTGGCCTGGCCGCGTAGGCCGAGCTTGCCCTTCACCTCGCGCGCCTCGAAGCCCGGCGTGTCCGTCGGGACGAGGAACGCCGTGACGCCGCGCGGACCGTCGTCGCTGGTGCGGGCGAAGACGAGCGCGACGTCGGCCCAGGTGCCGTTGGTGATGAACAGCTTCTGCCCGTTCAGGACGTAGTCCGACCCGTCGCGGCGGGCCCGCGAGGTGAGGTTGCCGGCGTCGGAGCCGGTGTCGGGCTCGGTCAGCCCGAAGCAGCCGAGCGAGGTGCCGGCGGCGATCCGGGGCAGCCACTCCTGCTTCTGCTCCTCGGTGCCGAAGCCCAGCACCGACTTGCCGAACAGCCCGTTCGAGACCGACACGATCCCGCGCAGCGCGGAGTCCGCGCGGCCGAGCTCCTCCATGCCGAGCACGTAGGTGAGGTAGTCGCCGCCCAGACCGCCGTACTCCTCGGGGATGGTGAGGCCGAAGAACCCGATCTCGGCCATCTTCGGGATGATCGCGAGGTCGACCTGCTCGTCGCGGTCCCACTGCGTGCGGTGCGGCACCGCCTCGCGGTCCAGGAAGTCGCGGGCCAGCGAGCGGAACGCCTGCTGCTCGTCGGTCAAGGTCAGGTCCATCTCATGCTCCGTTCGCGGGAGCCGCGTGCCGGGCGATCTCGGCCTTGGCCAGCGAGTTCTTGTGCACCTCGTCCGGGCCGTCGGCGAAGCGCAGCGTGCGGATGCCGGCGTACGCCGCGGCGAGCGGGAAGTCCTGGGACAGCCCGCCGGCGCCGTGCACCTGGATCGCCTTGTCGAGGATCCACTGCACGGTCTGGGGAGTCGCGATCTTGATCGCCTGGATCTCGGTGTGCGCGCCGCGGTTGCCGACGGTGTCCATCAGCCAGGCGGTCTTGAGCACCAGCAGCCGCAGCTGCTCGAGGCGCACCCGGGACTCGGCGATCCAGTCGCGCACGACGCCCTGCGCCGCGATCGGACGCCCGAAGGCGACCCGCTGGGTCGCGCGCTGGCACATCAGGTCGATCGCGGCCTCGGCCACGCCGATCGACCGCATGCAGTGGTGGATGCGCCCGGGGCCCAGGCGGGCCTGGGCGATGGCGAACCCCGCACCCTCCTCGCCGATCAGGTGGGACGCCGGCACGCGCACGTCCTCGAACAGGAGCTCGGCGTGGCCACCGTGCTCGTGGTCGTCGTACCCGAACACCTCCATGCCCCGCTTGATCGTGAGGCCGGGGGTGTCGCGCGGGACGAGGATCATCGACTGCTGCCGGTGCCGCGAGGCCTCGGGGTCGGTCTTGCCCATCACGATGAAGATCTCGGCGTTCGGGTTCATCGCGCCGGTGATCCACCACTTGCGGCCGTTGAGCACGTACTCGTCGCCGTCACGCTCGATCCGCGTCGCGATGTTGGTGGCGTCGGAGGACGCGACGTCCGGCTCGCTCATCGCGAACGACGAGCGGATCTCCGCCGCCAGCAACGGCTTCAGCCAGCGCTCCTTCTGCTCGGGCGACCCGAACAGCGCGAGCACCTCCATGTTGCCGGTGTCGGGCGCCGAGCAGTTCAGGGCCGGCGGCGCGAGGTGCATCGCGCGGCCGGTGATCTCGGCGATCGGCGCGTACTCGAGGTTGCTGAGGCCGGGGGAGTCGGCGTGCTCGCGGGGCAGGAAGACGTTCCAGAGCCCCAGGTCCCGCGCCTCCTGCTGGAGCTGCTTGAGCACCGGGACCGTCGACCACTCCCAGCGGTCCTCCTGGGCCGCGAGCTGGTCGTGGAAGGCCTGCTGCGACGGGATGATCCGTTCGGCCAGGAAGCTCTCGGCGGTGGCGATGAGCTGCTGCGTGCGGCGGTCGTGCGCGAAGTCCATGTCAGTCTCTCGGTTCAGTCGTGGTCGAGGGCCTCGAGGCCCGCGGTGATCAGGGGGTCGAAGCCGGCGCCGATCTGGTCGAAGCCCTCGCCGACCGTCGCGCCCTGCCGGAAGCGGAAGCTGATCCCCTCGAGGATCACCGCTAATTTGAAGTAGGCGAGTCCGAGGTGCCATCTCATTTGCCTGGCCATGTCGCCGAGGTCGCGGCCGCGGGCGGCGGCGTACGTCGCGAGGTGCTCCGCGCCCGACGGGTAGCCGGGGGCCTTCGCCACGTCGGACACGAGGCCCGCCGAGGGGAGCGACGACAGCCGGTCGTAGACGAGCAGCAGCGCGAGGTCGGTGCGGACGTCGCCGAGGGTGGCCATCTCCCAGTCCACGACCGCCTTCACGTGGTCGTCGTCGCCGGTGAGCAGGTTGTCGAGGCGGTAGTCGCCGTGCACGATCCCCGCCCAGGTGTCGTCGTCGGCGGGGACCCGCGCGGTGAGCCGGCGGTGCAGCTCGTCGGCGGCGGGCCGGTCCTGGGTCCTCGAGCCCTCGAGCTGCTTGCCCCACCGCCGCACCTGTCGCTCCAGGAAGCCGGCGGGCCGGCCGAACCCGGCCAGCCCGACCGCGGCCGGATCGACCGTGTGCAGCCGCGCGAGCACGCCGACCATCTCGCGCGCGATCGCCGCGGTCCGCTCGGCGCCGAGGGCCTCGAGCTCGCTGGCCTGTCGGTACGCCGTGCCGAGCACCCGCTCCATCACGTAGAACGGCGCCCCGATCACGTCGGGGTCGGCGCAGTGCGCGTAGGTCCGCGGCACGGGTACGTCGGTCGCCGCGAGCGCCGACATCGCGGTGTACTCGCGACCCATGTCGTGCGCGGTCGCCTGCACGTGGCCCAGCGGCGGCCGGCGGACGATCCACCACGACGAGCCGTCGGTGACCTCGTAGGTGAGGTTCGACCGGCCGCCCGCGATCACGCGACCGGACAGCTCGCCGGCAATCTCGCCGGGCCGCTGCCCGTCGTACCAGGCGCGGAACGCCGCGAGGTCGAGTCCCGGGGTCTCCTCGGTCGTCCCGGCCATCAGTCCAGCGCTCCTGCCTCGTCGACCTTCTGCTGGAGGCGGCGCATGCCGTCCAGCCACTTCTCGGTGTCGCTCGCGCGGACGGCGTAGTAGCCCGCGACCTCGGGGTGGGGGAGCACGAGGAACCGGCCCTCCTCGATCGCCGCGACGGCCGCGTCCGCGACCTGCTCCGGCTCGAGCGCGGTGTCGCGGGAGAGCAGTGCCTGCAAGGGCCCTGCGTCCTCGAGCATCTGCGTCTTCACGCCCTGCGGGCAGATGGCGTGCACGTCGATCCCGCGCGCGCCGTAGGTCACCGAGAGCCACTCGGCGAAGCCCACGGCGGCGTGCTTGGTCACGGAGTACGGCGCGCTGCCGATCATCGTGAGCAGGCCGGCCGCCGACGCCGTGACGACGAACCGCCCACCGCCGCCGTCCGCCAGCCATCGCGGCACGAGCGCGCGGGCCGCGCGGACGTGCGCCATCACGTTGACGTCGACGACCCGGACCCAGACGTCGTCGGGGGTCTGCAGGCTGTCGGGCCCGCCCGCGCCGTCGATGCCGGCGTTGGCGAAGAACACGTCGACCCGGCCGAGCGTCTCGGTCGCGGCGTCGATCAGGGCGTCGGGAGCGGTGACGTCGCCGGCGATCGCGGTGCCGCCGATCTCGTCGGCGACGGCCTGCGCGTTGCCGGCGTCCAGGTCGTTGACGACCACCCGCGCGCCCTCCTGGGCAGCGCGGAGCGCCAGGGCACGGCCGATGCCGCGGCCGGCGCCGGTGACGACCACGCCCTTCCCGGCGAGGGCACCCATCAGACGCCGCCGGTGAGCGTCACGCCGCCGTCGAGGGTGACGGTCTGCCCGGTGACCCACCCGGCCTCGTCGGAGAGCAGGAACGCGACCGCACCCGCGACGTCCTCGGGCACGCCGAGCCGGCGCATCGGGTACTGCGCGGCGACGTCGGCCTCGCGGCCCTCGTAGAGCGGCGTGGCGAACGCGGTCTTGACGATGGCGGGCGCGACGGCGTTGACCCGGATCGCCGGGCCGAGCTCGACCGCGAGCGTCTCGGTGAGGCTGATCATCATCGCCTTGGAGGCGCCGTACATGCCGATCATCGGCGCGGGCCGCACCCCCGAGACGGACGAGATGTTCACGACCGAGCCACCGTGCTCCTGCATCCAGGCGCGGTACGCCGCCTGGGTCCACGCCAGCGCGCCCAGCGCGTTCACCTCGACGGTCTTGCGCGCGGCGCCGAGGTCGGAGTCGATGAGCGGGCCGGCGACCGGGTTGATGCCGGCGTTGTTCACCAGCAGGTCCAGGCTGCCGAACGTCTCGACGGTGCGGCGGACCGCCTCCTCGCGGTGCTCGGGGTCGTCGGCCTTGCCGGCGACGCCGATCGCGTGGCGGTCCCCGCCGAGGGCGGCGACGGCCTCCTCGAGCGACTCGGTCCTGCGCGCGGTGAGGCAGACCTTGGCGCCCTCCTCGACGAGCCTCTGGGCGATCCCGAACCCGATGCCGCGGCTCGCGCCGGTGACGATGGCGACCTTGCCGGCCAGTCCCTGCACGTTCTCCTCCTTGCTCGATGACTAAGCGCTTGCTTACCATGCTCCCGATGAGCGCGTCCACCCCGGCACCCGACGCCCGGACCCGACTGGCCCGGGCGGCGATCGACGCGTTCGCCGCGCGGGGGTTCCACGGCACCACCACGCGCGACATCTCCACGACCGCGGGCATGAGCCCGGCGGCGATGTACGTGCACCACCGGTCGAAGGAGGAGCTGCTCTTCGAGCTCGCGCTGGCCGGCCACCAGCGGGTGCTGGAGCTGGTGCGCTCCTCGGTGACCCGCTCGGACGACCCGGTGACCCAGCTCGGGGACCTGGTCGAGGACTTCGTGCACGACCACGCCGTCGCCCACACGGGCGCGCGGGTCATCAACTACGAGCTCGCCGCGCTCTCGGAGGAGCACCGGGCCGAGGTCCTCATGGTGCGCCACCAGATCGACCTGGTCCTCCGCGACGTCGTCGACCGGGGCGTTGCGGCCGGGGCGTTCACCACCCCCGACCCACGGATGACCACGCTGGCGATCCTCTCGCTCGGCATCGACGTGGCGCGGTGGTACCGCGACGAGGGCCGGTGGACCCCTGACGAGGTCGCCGCGCACTACCGACTCCTGGCCCTGCGCATGGTGGGGGCCTGAGCGACTGGCACCATCGGCGCATGACCTACGAGCCCGCCGAGGACCGGTACGACACCGATGCCACCGGGATGCAGTACCGGTTCACCGGCCGCAGCGGCCTCCGGCTGCCGGTGATCTCGCTCGGCCTCTGGCAGAACTTCGGCACCGACCGTCCCGAGGAGACCCAGCGCGCGATCCTGCGCCGGGCCTTCGACCGCGGCGTGACGCACTTCGACCTCGCGAACAACTACGGCCCGCCGTACGGCCGGGCCGAGGAGAACTTCGGGCGCTACCTGCGCGACGACTTCGCCGGCCTGCGCGACGAGCTGGTCATCTCGACCAAGGCGGGCTGGGACATGTGGCCCGGGCCGTACGGGCAGGGCGGCGGCTCGCGGAAGTACGTCCTCGCCTCGCTCGACCAGTCGCTGGACCGGCTCGGGCTCGACTACGTCGACATCTTCTACAGCCACCGCTTCGACCCGGACACGCCGGTCGAGGAGACGATGATGGCGCTCGACCAGGCCGTGCGGCAGGGCAAGGCGCTGTACGCCGGCATCTCCTCGTACTCCGCCGCGAGGACCAACGAGGCGGCGTCGATCGCGCGCGACCTCGGCACGCCGCTGCTCATCCACCAGCCGTCGTACTCCATGCTCAACCGCTGGATCGAGGAGGACCTGCTCGACGAGCTCGAGCAGCAGGGGATGGGCTGCATCGTGTTCACCCCGCTGGCGCAGGGCCTGCTGACCGACCGCTACCTCGACGGCGTGCCGGAGGACTCGCGCGCGGCTCGGCAGCAGTCGACGCTGCCCGGCGACCACCTCGACGAGGCGACGCTGAGGCACGTCCGTCGCCTCAACGAGATCGCGCAGGGCCGAGGGCAGAAGCTGGCGCAGATGGCGCTCCAGTGGGCGGTCCGCGACCCTCGCGTGACCTCGGCGGTGATCGGCGCGAGCTCGGTCGAGCAGCTCGACACGAACCTCGACGCGCTGAGCTTCCCGCCGCTCTCCGCCGACGAGCTGCGCGCGATCGACGAGGACGCGGTGGAGGCCGGCGTCAACCTGTGGGCCAAGCAGACCGAGGAGTAGCCGGCGGCAAAACCGGGTGACCGGTCCGCGCCCGATGACGGAGAATCCTTCGACGTGGGACACGTGGACGTGGCTGGGGTGCGGTACGAGCTGCCCGACGGGAGAGTGCTGCTGGACGACGTGTCGTTCCGGGTCGGGGAGGGCGCCAAGGTCGCGCTGGTCGGCGCCAACGGCGCCGGCAAGACGACCCTGCTGCGCATCATCACCGGAGAGCTGGCGCCGCACGCCGGTGTCGTCACCCGCTCCGGCGGGCTCGGTGTCATGCGGCAGAACGTCGGTGCTGCGCTCGGCGACGACCCGACCGTCGCCGACCTGCTGCTGAGCGTCTCGCCGCCGCGGGTCCGCGAGGCCGCCGCCGAGCTCGAGCGCTGCGAGCTGGCGCTGATGGACACCGACGACGAGAAGACCCAGATGGCCTATGCCCATGCGCTGTCGGACTTCGCGGACGCCGGTGGCTACGACCTCGAGGTCACCTGGGACGTGGTGACGATGGCGGCGCTCGCGCTGCCCTACGAGCGCGCGAAGTACCGCACGCTCGGCACGCTCTCGGGCGGCGAGCAGAAGCGCCTGGTGCTCGAGTTCCTGCTGCGGGGTCCCGAGGAGGTGCTGCTGCTCGACGAGCCCGACAACTACCTGGACGTGCCCGGCAAGATCTGGCTCGAGGGCCGGATCCGCGAGTCCGACAAGACCATCCTGATGATCAGCCACGACCGCGAGCTGCTGAACAACACCGCGACCCGCGTCGTCACCGTCGAGCTCGGACATGCCGGCAACACCGTGTGGACGCACCCCGGCGGGTTCGCGGCGTACCACGACGCCCGCCGCGACCGGTTCCTCCGCTTCGAGGAGATGCGCAAGCGCTGGGACGAGGAGCACGCCAAGCTCAAGCAGCTGGTGTTGCACTACAAGATCAAGTCCGAGTACAACGACGGCATGGCGTCGCAGTACCGCGCCGCCCAGACCCGGCTCCGGAAGTTCGAGGAGGCCGGCCCGCCGACCGAGCAGCCACGTGAGCAGCAGGTGACGATGCGGCTCACCGGAGGCCGCACCGGCAAGCGCGCGGTCGTCTGCGAGGACCTCGAGCTGACCGGCCTGATGAAGCCGTTCGACCTCGAGGTCTGGTACGGCGAACGCGTCGCGGTGCTCGGGTCCAACGGCTCGGGCAAGTCCCACTTCCTGCGGCTGCTCGCGATCGGCGGCACCGACCCGGACGTCGAGCACCGGCCGGTCGGCGACGTCGAGATCAAGCCGGTGCTCCACCGGGGCAGGGCCAAGCTCGGTGCGCGCGTGCGCCCCGGTTGGTTCGTGCAGACCCACGAGCATCCCGAGCTGATCGGCCGCACGCTGCTGGAGATCCTGCACCGCGGCGACGGTTCGCCGAACGGCCGCGCCGGCATGGGCCGCGAGCAGGCCGCCCGGGTGCTCGACCGCTACGAGCTGGCGCACGCGGGTGAGCAGCGGTTCGAGTCGCTCAGCGGCGGCCAGCAGGCCCGCTTCCAGATCCTGCTGCTGGAGCTCTCCGGCGCGACCCTGCTGCTGCTCGACGAGCCCACCGACAACCTCGACGTCCAGTCCGCCGAGGCCCTCGAGGAGGGGCTCGGGGCGTTCGAGGGCACGGTGCTCGCGGTGACCCACGACCGCTGGTTCGCCCGGGGCTTCGACCGGTTCCTCGTCTACGGCGCCGACGGCGACGTCTACGAGTCCGACGGCCCCGTCTGGGACGAGGGTCGGGTGCGGCGGGTCCGATGAGCGACCTCCGGATCGTCCCGCTCGACCCGTTCGACCGCGACGCCTTCGACGCCTGGCACCACGCCTACCTCCTGGCCGAGTCGGCCTCCGGCGCCTCGTCGCCGTGGCAGCTCGAGGAGATCCGGGTGCTGATGCAGGAGCCGAGCCAGCGGTACCTCAAGCTCGGCTGGTCCGGCATGGTCGACGACCGGGTCGTCACCGCCGGCTTCCTCCGCGCCCCGCTCCAGGACAACCTCGACCGCGCCGAGGTCGCGGTGCACACCGTGCCCGACGCCCGGCGGCGCGGGTACGGCGCCGCGATGCTCGCGCACCTCGAGGACGCCGCCCGCGAGCGCGGCCGCACGATCCTCGTCGGCGAGGCCGCGTGGCCCTACTCCGACGGTCCCGACGGCGGGGAGGCGCCCGGTGTCCGGTTCGCGGCCGCGCACGGCTTCGACCTGGCGCTCGGTGACGTGATGCGCGAGCTCCGGCTCCCGGTCGCGGACGGGGTCCTCGACGAGCTGACGGCCGAGGTGGCGGCGTACCACCGCGACTTCGAGCTGCGGAGCTTCGTCGGGCCGGTGCCGGACGAGCTGCTCGCGGGGTGGGCCCGGCTGGTGTCGTCGCTGATGACCGAGGCGCCGACGGGCGACCTCACGGTGGAGGACGAGGCCGCGGACCCGGCGCTGGTGCGGGAGACCGAGCAGCTGCTCGAGCGCCAGGGGCGGCGGAAGTACAACACCGTCGCGCTGGACCGCTCCGGCGACGTGGTCGCCTACACCGACCTCGCGACGACCATCCACGAGCCGGGCCGGGCCTACCAGTGGGGCACGCTCGTGCGTCGCGACGCCCGCGGCCACCGGCTCGGGCTGGCGGTGAAGCTGGCCAACCTCCGGCTGCTCCAGGACGAGCGACCGGACATTGCGCTCGTCCTCACCTACAACGCCGAGGTCAACACCCACATGATCGCCGTCAACGAGCGGCTCGGCTTCACCCCGGTCGCGCGGCTCGGCGAGTTCCAGAAGCGGCTCTGAACACCAAGGGCCCCACCGCACGACGAAGACGGGTAGACGTGCAGTGGGGCCCGGTCCTCCCCGGGGGCGAGGAGGTCGGTGGCGACTCCTAGGAGTTGGACGCGCTGGCGTCCGAGTCGAGCTCGAGGTCGACGGTCTGGGTCTGGCCGTCGTGGAGGTAGGTGACGGTCACCTTGTCGCCCGGCCGGTAGGACCGGATGGTCGCGACGAGCGAGTCGGCACCGGTGATCAGGTGGTCGTCCACCTTGGTGATCACGTCGCCCCGGGCGATGCCCGCCTCGTCGGCCGACGAGCCCGCGGTCACGTCCTGCACCTGGGCGCCCTCGACGACCTCGGCGCCCTGCTGCCCGCCCGCGTCGGAGACGGAGATGCCCATGCGGGCGTGGGTCGGCGTCTCGCCGTTCCGCATCTGGTCGACGATCGGCATGATCTCGTCCATCGGGATCGCGAAGCCCAGGCCGATCGAGCCGGCCTCGCCGGACGACGTGGCCGCACTGCGGATCGAGGAGTTGATGCCGACGACGTTGCCGTTCAGGTCGACGAGCGCCCCACCGCTGTTGCCGGGGTTGATCGCCGCGTCGGTCTGGATGGCCGGGTAGGTCGTGCTGTTGCCCTCGTCGTCCGAGCCGACGTTCACGGGGCGGTCGAGAGCGGACACGATGCCGCTGGTGACGGTGGAGTCGAGACCGAACGGCGAGCCGATGGCGACGACACCCTGCCCCACCTTCAGGTCGCTGGACTTGCCGATGGTCGCCGGGGTGAGGTCCGAGACGCCCTGGGCCCTGATCACCGCGGTGTCCGTCAGCGCGTCGGTGCCGAGGATCTCGGCCTTGGCGGTGGACCCGTCGTTGAAGGAGACCGTCAGCGTGCCGCCGTTGCTGGCGAGCTCGACCACGTGGTTGTTGGTGAGGATCTCGCCGTCGGAGCTGAGGATGATGCCCGAGCCGGACCCCGCGCCGTCCGCACCGGTGACGTCGATCTTCACGACCGACGGGAGCACCTTGTCCGCGACCGCCTCGACGGAGCCGTCGGCGGCCGGGGAGTCGGGGGTGTCGACGACCTGCGAGGTGGCGGTGGGGCTGCTGCCGCTGCCACCGGACGCGCCCCCGTCGTCGAGGGCGTTCCAGGCCGCGGCGCCGCCGGCGCCCGCCGCGCCGCCGACCACGAGCGCGGTCGCGACGACCGCGGCCGCGAGGCCGGCCCGCCGCGGCTTGCGCGGGCGCTCCTGGAGCGCCAGGGGAGTGGTGTGCTCGACGTACGGCGAACCCGGCGGCGGCCCCTGCGGAGCCGGGTTCGAGGGGACGTACGGCTGGTGGCCCGGGGGCGGCGTCGTCGGCTGGTCGTTCATGTCTCAACTGTGTGGTGGCCTCCTGTGACCTTGCTGAGACCTGGCTTGGTGCCGACGAAGAACCATCAAGAGGCGCCCGGTCGTAGCTGGTCCAGTCAGGAACGATCCCTTTGCGGGAACCGGCCGCGGCCACCGCGACCGACTGGCACCGTCGACGTGCAGACCTACTGGGGGGTAGACCGAATGAGCACGTCTGGGTCCTCGCGCGCGCCGCGCGCGCTTCGCATTCCGGCGTACGTCGCCGTGCTCGCCGGCGCCGTCGGCGCGCTGGCGGTCGTGCCGCTCGGCGCCGGCGCCGGGGCGACCACGCCGGCCGCCTGCACGACCGTCTCGAACCCGCTCGGTGCGGCCACCGGCTGGACCGAGTTCGTCGAGACCGACGGCACCCGGGGTGCCGAGTCCGAGGGCGCGATCGCCTACGGCGGCAACCTGACGCCCGGCGGGATGACCGTCGGGACGCACCTGCCCGTGTCGACTCCGGCGACCACGCCGACGCTGGTCGTCGCGGGCGCGCACGGCGGGTTCAACCTCCAGCGCGGCAGCGCCTACGTGACCCCGGCGAGCGGCGTGAACTTCAACGGCGGGGCGGGCACCGGCTACCTCGGCAGCAACCCGGTGAGCTTCTCGACCGCATTCGCCGACCTGCGCACCCTCGCCGACACGTGGGGCGCCGCGGCGGCCACCGGCACCGTGACCTCCGGCCTGACCGGCGGCAACCAGGCGCTGATCCTCACCGGCACGAGCCCGACGCTGAACGTGTTCAACCTGACCTCCGCCCACGCGGCCGACCTCGCCGCCGGCAAGCACGTCGGGTACGACGTGCCCGGCGGCGCCGTCACGATCGTCAACGTGCCCGGCAGCTCGGTGAGCATCGCCGGGCAGGCGTGGGTCCGCCTCGGCGGCACCTGGAACCAGGTCTCGGACGGCAACATCAAGAACGCGTTCAACGGGATCATCTGGAACCTCCCGTCGGCGACCTCGATCACGCTCGACTACGGCTCCGCCTGGGCCGGCCACCTCCTCGCCCCGCGCGCGGCCCTCGCGGTCGTCGGCGGCGGCCACAACATCGGCCAGGTCATCGCGAAGAGCTTCAGCTCCCACCTGGAGACGCACCTCAACCTGTTCCCGTCGACCGCCTGCGTGCCCGGCCCGCCGAGCACGCCCGGCCACTCCGACGTGAAGATCACCAAGACCGCGTCGGTCTCGAGCCCGAACGGCGGCGACTTCGTCACCTACCCGCTGCTCGTCGAGAACGTCGGCGACAGCCCGGCCACCGGCGTCGTCGTCACGGACGTGCTGCCGGCGGGCGTCACCTTCGACTCCGCGTCCGCGCCCTGCACGGTCAGCGGCGGCACGGTGACCTGCAACCTCGGCACCCTCGCCGCGCACGACTCGACGTCGCCGTGGATCAAGGTCGTGGCGAACCCGGTCGCCGGCGCCGGTGCACCGTCGCACCCCGACGCCAACCACTGGCTCACGCCGTACAAGGTCGAGCAGCAGGTGGACCTCGAGCACGGCGAGCAGAAGAGCGTGACGCTCAGCTGCCGGCCCGGCGACATCCTCAGCGACGGCCAGTTCCGCCTCGACCACGTCGACCAGGACACCGGCACGATCGCCGACGACGTCAGGGTTGTGAGCTCCCGGTCGTCCGGCCTCGGCGTCGGCACCTGGAAGGGCGTCCTCCGCAACGACGCGACGGGCCGCGCGCAGGCCAAGGCGTTCATCGTCTGTCTCCCGGCCGCCACCGACCCGGCGGACCGCCAGACGGGCTACGACGACCGCCACCAGCACCCGCTGTCGGCCGACCCGACGCCGGTGACCGCCACGGCGACGTACGGCGCCGGCGTGCACTCCACGACGCTGACCTGCCCGACCGGCACCATCCCGGTCGCGCCGGGCTTCGACGCCCCGGCCGGCGGCGTGGTGCTGCGCGGCTCGGAGTACGACGACGACCATCCGCGGGACTGGGTGTTCACCCTCGACGTGGGTGCGCCTACCGCCGTGACCCTGAGCGTCCGCTGCCTGCGGACCACGGTCGGCCAGGTCCACGGCCACACCCACGAGCTGCGGTTCACCCACGCGGTGAGGACGTTCCCGGTGAGCGGTCACACCGCCAAGGAGGGCGACGAGCTCCAGGTGATCTGCCCCGACGACGGCAAGGGCGTCGTGGCGACCTGGGACCTGCCGCCGGGCGTGCAGCACTTCGGCAACGACCCGCGGCTCAAGGAGCGGGCGTTCCGGATCTTCAACGGCACCGGCCAGGCCAAGGACGTCGTGCTCGACCTGCTGTGCCTGCGCGACCGCACCTCGGCCGAGGACATGGGCACGACCGCCCCGGTCGTCGTCGCGAACACCGCCACGGTGACGTCGGCCTCAGCGGACGCGAACCCGTTCAACAACAGCTCGACCGCGACCGTCACGGTCCAGCCGGGCTCGTCGACCACCGGCCTCCTCGGCAGCGGCCGGCTCGCCGCAGGCGCCTTCGCCCTGAAGGTCGCCTCGTCGATGCCGGGCCGGGGCGAGCTCACCGTGAAGGCGGGCGGCATGTTGCTGGCCCAGGGCACCGTCGGGCTCCAGCCCGGCCGGGCCACCACGGCGAGCCTGAGGCTGACCCGGATCGGCAGGGCGAAGCTCGCGAAGCTCGACCAGGTCACCGTCCGGATCGACCCGACCCGGGGCAGGCCGACCTCGCGGACGGTACGGGTCCTCCGCGCGCTGCCCTGACCGCGATCAGGCCGGCAGGCCCCGGCTGCGCAGCTCGGTGCGCAGCCCGGCCGCGTCGGTGAAGAGGATCGCGCCCATCCCGAGCGCGGCCGCGGCGTCGACGTTGAGCTGCTTGTCGTCGACGAACGCCAGGCGGTCCAGCGGCTGGCCGGCCCGCTCGGCGGCGATCTCGTAGGCGCGCGGGTCGGGCTTCGCCGCCCGGACCTCGCCCGAGACGACGACGTCGTCGAGCAGGTCGAGGACCTCGAACCGTCCGGCCGCGTGGCCGTAGTAAAGCTCCGCGGACCAGTTGGTGAGCCCGATCATCGGGACCCCGGCGGCGTGGAGGGCCCGGACGACCTCGGTGGACTCGGGCATCGCGGCCAGCGAGGCCGGGAAGTGCGTGACGTAGGCCTGCGCGTGCTCGGCCCAGTGCGGGTGGCTGCCGAGCACCTCGGCGATGCCGTCGGCCCACGACCGCCCGCTGTCCTGGTGGTGGTTCCAGGCCATGAAGTCGAAGTCCTCGGCCGCCAGGAAGGCGTCGGCCTCGACGGGACCGACCCCCGCCGCGACGGCGAGGGCCGGTTGCCAGTCGATGAGGACGTTGCCGAGGTCGAGGACGACCCCGGCCGGGGTGGTGGTGCTCAGGCCCAGCGCTCCGAGGCGGGCACGAACTCCAGCGTGCGGTCGCCGGTGTAGATCTGCTTGGGGCGGGCGATCTTCTGCTCCTTGTCCTGGACCAGCTCCGACCACTGGGCCAGCCAGCCCGGGGTGCGGCCGATCGCGAACAGGACCGTGAACATCTCCGGCGGGAACTGGAAGGCCTCGTAGATCAGGCCGGAGTAGAAGTCCACGTTCGGGTAGAGCTTGCGCTTGACGAAGTACTCGTCCTCGAGCGCGATCTTCTCCAGCTCCTGGGCGATCTCGAGGAGCGGGTTGACCCCGGTGACCTCGAAGACGTCGTCGCAGGCCTTCTTGATGATCTTCGCGCGCGGGTCGTAGTTCTTGTAGACCCGGTGGCCGAAGCCCATCAGCCGCTCGTTGCCGTCCTTCACGCCCTGGATGAACGCGGGGATGTTCTCCTTCGAGCCGATCCGCTTCAGCATGCGGAGGACGGCCTCGTTGGCGCCGCCGTGCAGCGGGCCGAAGAGGGCGCCGACGCCCGCGGCGACCGCGGAGTACGGGTCGACCTGCGAGGAGCCGACCGAGCGGACCGCGTTGGTCGAACAGTTCTGCTCGTGGTCGGCGTGCAGGATGAACAGGACGTCGAGGGCCTTCACGAGGCGCTCGTCGGCGTCGAACTTCTGCTCGCTCATCTTGAAGAGCATCGAGAGGAAGTTCGCGGTGTAGCTGAGCTCGTTGTCGGGGTAGACGAACGGCTTGCCCTGCGCGTGGCGGAACGACCAGGCGCCCAGCGTCGGCATCTTCGCGATCATGCGGACGATCTGCATGTGCCGGTTGTCGGCGTCGCTGATGTTGCGCGCGTCGGGGTAGAACGTCGAGAGGGCCCCGACCGACGCCATCAGCATCCCCATGGGGTGCGCGTCGTACCGGAAGCCCTGCATGAACTCCTTGACGTTCTCGTGCACGAACGTGTGGTACGTGATCTCGTGCACCCACGCCTCGTACTCCGCCTTGGTGGGGAGCGCGCCGTGGATCAGGAGGTACGCGACCTCCAGGAACGTCGACTTCTCGGCCAGCTGCTCGATCGGGTAGCCGCGGTACTCGAGGATGCCCTTGTCGCCGTCGATGTAGGTGACGGAGCTCCGGCACGACGCGGTGTTCACGAAGCCGGGGTCGTAGACCGCCAGGCCCGGGTTGTCGTCGCCGGCCTTGATCTGGCCCAGATCGGCGGCCTTGATGGTGCCGTCGGTGATCGGGACCTCGTACTCCTGTCCGGTGCGGTTGTCACGGACGGTGAGAGAATCAGTCACGCTCTCAACTTAGTCTGCGGCGTGGCGGCATGCGAACCCGGTGCCCGATCGTGGACCCTGTGACATTTCCGACCCGGTCCCCGCGACGGCATTTTGACCGGCGTCGAGACGCCCCCGTACTCTTGTCAGTCGCGCCTCCTGCCGCGCTCCGAGCCCTGCCACGGGACCGGGGTGCAGATCCGGAGAGAGACCGGGCCGTGTTCGTCAGAAGGCGTGGCTCCACCACCCGGGACGGCACAGGGTCGCCCGGGCCCTACGAACGAAGGACATTCCTCCGTGCGCACCTACAGCCCCAAGCCGGGCGACATCTCCCGCGAGTGGCACGTCATCGACGCCACCGACGTGGTCCTCGGCCGCCTCGCGGTCCAGACCGCGAACCTGCTCCGCGGCAAGCACAAGCCGATCTTCGCCCCGCACGTCGACACCGGTGACTTCGTCATCATCGTCAACGCGGAGAAGGTCGCCCTCTCCGGCACCAAGAAGACGACGAAGATGGCCTACCGCCACTCCGGCTACCCGGGCGGCCTCTCGGCCACCCCGATCGGCGAGGTCCTCGACAAGGACGCCCGCAAGGCCATCGAGAAGGCCGTGTGGGGCATGCTCCCGAAGAACAAGCTCGGCCGTCAGATGCTGAAGAAGCTGAAGGTCTACTCCGGGCCGAACCACCCGCACCAGGCCCAGCAGGCCACTCCGTTCGAGATCTCCCAGATCTCCCAGTAGTCCGACGTACGAGCGAGAGAGAGATCTGAAGAGACATGGCTGACACCAACGAGGTCGAGGAGACCTACGAGGTCGACGAGCAGGGGATCGCGTACAGCTCGGAGAGCGCTCCGTCCGCTGACACCCCCGAGCGTCCCGCCACCATCGCCCCCGCCGCGGCCACCGGCCGCCGCAAGGAGGCCGTGGCCCGCGTCCGCATCGTGCCGGGCACCGGGCAGTGGACCGTGAACGGTCGCACGCTGGACTCCTACTTCCCGAACAAGCTGCACCAGCAGGTCGTCAACGAGCCGTTCGCCGAGCTGCAGCTCGAGGGCCGCTTCGACGTCATCGCCCGCATCCACGGCGGTGGCATCACCGGTCAGGCCGGCGCCCTGCGCCTCGGCGTGGCCCGCTGCCTGAACGCCGTCGACGTCGAGGCCAACCGCCCGTCGCTCAAGAAGGCCGGGCTGCTCACGCGTGACGCCCGCGTCATCGAGCGCAAGAAGGCCGGTCTCAAGAAGGCCCGCAAGGCGCCGCAGTTCAGCAAGCGCTGAGTTCCTGCGCATGCCGCGCATCTTCGGCACGGACGGGGTCCGGGGCCTGGCCAACGGTCAGCTGACCGCGGAGCTGGCCCTGGACCTCTCCGTTGCCGCCGCCCGTGTCCTGGCCGACCGGGGCGAGTTCGAGGGCCATCGCCCGCTCGCCGTGGTGGGCCGGGACACGCGCATCTCGGGACAGTTCCTCGAGCACGCCGTCGTGGCCGGCCTGGCCTCGGCCGGCGTCGACTCGGTGCGCCTGCGGGTGCTGCCCACCCCTGCGGTGGCGTACATGACGCAGGCGCTGGGCGCCGACCTCGGCGTCGTCATCAGCGCCTCGCACAACCCGATGCCCGACAACGGCATCAAGTTCCTCGCCCGCGGCGGGCTCAAGCTCGACGACGCCGTGGAGCGCGAGATCGAGCAGCACCTCGACGAGCCGTGGGACCGCCCGCTCGGCGGTGACGTCGGGCGGGTGACGCCCTACGCGACCCCGGTCTCGGAGTACGTCGAGCACCTCGTCTCGACCATCGACAAGCCGCTCGCCGGCATCAAGGTCGTCCTCGACTGTGCCCACGGCGCGGCGTACGAGGCCGGCCCGGCCGCCCTGCGGGCCGCCGGCGCCGACGTGATCGCCATCGGTGTCGAGCCCGACGGCCTCAACATCAACGACGCGTGCGGCTCCACGCACCTCGCGCCGCTGCGCGCGGCGGTGCTCGAGCACGGCGCCGACGTCGGCTTCGCCCTCGACGGCGACGCCGACCGCTGCCTCGCGGTCGACCACGAGGGCAACGACATCGACGGCGACCAGATCATGGCGATCCTCGCGATCGGCATGGCCGAGACCGGGCACCTCGCCAAGAACACCGTCGTCGCCACCGTGATGAGCAACCTGGGCTTCGTCCAGGCGATGCGCGCCGCCGGGATCGGCGTGCGCCAGACCAAGGTCGGCGACCGCTACGTCCTCGAGGCGATGCGCGTCTCGGGCTACTCCCTCGGGGGCGAGCAGTCCGGCCACGTGATCATGAGCGAGTACGCCACCACCGGCGACGGCATCCTCACCGCGCTGCACGTCCTCCAGCGGATGGCGGCGACCGGCGAGAGCGCTCAGTCGCTGGCGTCGGTCGTGACCCGGCTGCCGCAGGTCCTCGTCAACGTCCCCGACGTCGACAAGTCGCGCGCCGACGACGACCCGATCGTCGCCGCGGCGGTGGCCGAGGAGGAGGCCGCGCTCGGTGACAGCGGGCGGATCCTGCTCCGCCCGTCCGGCACCGAGTCGCTGGTGCGGGTGATGGTCGAGGCCCAGACCCAGGACGACGCGCAGGCCGTGGCCGACCGCCTCGCCGACGTCGTCCGGTCCCGACTGGCACTCTGAGGCCATGGCCTCCGGACCCACCCTCGCCTTCGAGGGCGTCGCCAAGACCTTCGGACCCGTCCGTGCCGTGGACGACCTGAGCTTCGCCGTCCGCCCGGGCGCCGTGACCGGCTTCCTCGGCCCGAACGGCGCGGGCAAGACGACCACGCTGCGGATGCTGCTCGGACTCACCCGGCCGAGCGCCGGCCGCGCGCTGGTCGGGGGCAAGGCGTACGCCGACCACGAGCGGCCCGCCCGGGTGGTCGGTGCCGCGCTGGAGGCATCGTCCTTCCATCCCGGCCGCTCCGGGCTCGGCCACCTCGAGGCGTACGCCGCCCAGGTCGGGGTGCCGAAGCAGCGGTGCCGTGAGCTGATCGAGTTCGTCGGGCTCGGCGCCGCGGCGGACCGTCGGGTCGGGGGCTACTCGATGGGCATGCGGCAGCGGCTCGGCCTCGCGACCGCGCTGCTCGGCGACCCGCCCGCGGTCGTGCTCGACGAGCCCGCGAACGGCCTCGACCCGGAGGGCATCGTCTGGCTGCGCAGGCTGCTGCGGGCGTTCGCCGACGAGGGCCGCACCGTGCTGGTCTCCAGCCACGTGCTCACCGAGGTGCAGCACACCGTCGACGACGTCGTGATCATCGCCCGCGGCCGACTGGTCCACGCCTCGTCGCTCGCCGCGCTCGCGGGGCTGGCCGAGCCCGAGACCTACGTCGAGTCGCCTGCGGCCGACGCGCTCGCCCGGCTCTTGTCCGACCGCGGCTGGACCGCCCGTCCCGAGGGCCCCGGCCTCGTGCTGACGGGGGTCCCGGCCGCGGACGTCGGCGCGGCGGCGTACTCCTCGGGCGTGGAGCTGCACCAGCTGGCGAGCAGGGGCGTGGGCCTCGAGGACGTGTTCCTGCGGCTGACGGGCGGTGCGGCATGAGGGCGGCGCTGGTCGCGGAGTACCGCAAGCTCGTCAGCACCCGGATGTGGTGGGTGCTGCTGCTCGCGCTGGCCGGCTACCTCGCGTTCATCGCCGCGGTCATGGCTCTGTCGTTCGTCAACGCGCCCGAGGACGCGATGCCGCCGCTGTCGGGAGCCGAGCTCGCGGCGGCGGTCTACGGGCTGATCAACGCGATCGGCTACGTGTTCCCGCTCGTGATCGGCAGCCTCGCGATGACGACGGAGTTCCGGCACCAGACGATCACGCAGTCGCTGCTGGTCGAGCCGCGGCGCGGGGTCTTCCTGGGTGCCAAGCTGCTGGCGACGGTGCCGCTGGGGCTGCTCTACGGCGTCGTGGGGACGGTCGCGGTAGTCGGCGTCAGCGCGCCGCTGCTGTCCATCGCGGGCGACGGCGCGTTCCTCACCGACGGGGACGTCGTCACGGTGGTCCTGCTCGGGATCGTGGTCACCGCGCTGTGGGCGGTCATCGGCGCCGCCTTCGGCAGCGTGCTCACCAACCAGGTCGCGGCGATCGTGGTGATTCTGGCGTTCACGCAGTTCGTCGAGCCGGTCGCCCGGCTGGCGCTGGGCGCCTTCGACGCCGTCGACGGCATCGCGAAGTTCCTGCCCGGCGCCGCCGCGGACGGCCTGATGGGCGCGAGCTTCTTCGGCGCGCTCGGCGGTGAGTCGACCGACCTGCTGTCCCGCCCGGCCGCGCTGCTCGTGCTGCTGGCGTACGCCGGAGCGCTGGCGGCGATCGGGCGGTACACCACGCTGCGCCGCGACATCGGCTGAGGCCTACAGCTTGCGCAGGCGGACGTAGCGGACCGAGTGGTCGCGGTCCTTGCGCAGCACCAGCGTCGCCCGGGACCGGGTCGGCAGGATGTTCTGCACGAGGTTGGGGCCGTTGATCGTGTCCCAGATCCGCTGCGCCTCGGTGACGGCCTCCTCCTGGGTGAAGGCGGCGTACTTGGAGAAGTAGGACTCGGGGTCGCGGAACGCCGTCTCGCGCAGCCGCTGGAAGCGCTCGACGTACCAGTCCCGGATGTGGCCGGTGCCGGCGTCGACGTAGACGGAGAAGTCGAAGAAGTCGCTCAGCGTCAGCCCGGCGCGGCCGTCCTCGCGCACGCGGGCCGGCTGGAGGACGTTGAGGCCCTCGATGATCACGATGTCGGGCCGCTTGACCACGACCTTCTCGTCGGGGAGCACGTCGTAGGTGAGGTGGGAGTACACCGGCGCCTCGACCTCGTCCTTGCCGGACTTGATGTCGACGACGAAGCGGAGCAGCGCGCGGCGGTCGTAGGACTCCGGGAAGCCCTTGCGCTGGAGCAGGCCGCGGCGCTCGAGCTCGGCGTTGGGGTAGAGGAAGCCGTCGGTGGTCACCAGGGCGACGTTGGGGTGCTCGGGCCAGTGGGCCAGCATCTGCTGGAGCACGCGGGCCGTCGTCGACTTGCCGACCGCGACCGAGCCGGCCAGGCCGATCACGAAGGGCGTGCGGCGCGGCTGGGCCCGATGGAGGAACGCCTCCTGGCGCCGGTAGAGCTGGCCCGCGGACTCGACGTACATGCTCAGCAGCCGGGAGAGCGGCAGGTAGATCTGCTGCACCTCCTCGAGGTCGAGCTGGTCACCCAGGCCGCGCAGCCGCCGGATCTCGTCGCCGCTGAGCGGGTTCTCGACCTCCGCCGCGAGCGAGGCCCACGCGGAGCGATCGAGCTCGAGATACGGCGATGACTCCTCCGGCGGCCCGCCGTGCGACGACATGGCCGCCATCCTTGCAAAGCCCCGCGGATACAGTGAGACCCATGTGCGGGATCGTGGGTTACGTAGGTCACAAGGGTGCTCAGGAGGTGGTCGTCGAGGGCCTCCGTCGCCTGGAGTACCGCGGCTACGACTCCGCGGGGATCGCGCTGGTCGTCGACGGCGCCCTGGCGACCGAGAAGCGCGCCGGCAAGCTCGCGAACCTGGAGAAGGTCATCGTCGACGACGCGCTGCCGGCGACCGACATCGGCATCGGGCACACGCGGTGGGCGACGCACGGCGCCCCGAACGACGTCAACGCGCACCCGCACACCGGCCCGGCGCGCCGCGTGGCGCTCGTGCACAACGGGATCATCGAGAACTTCGCCGAGCTGCGCGCCGAGCTCGAGACCGGCGACGACGCGCTGCTGTCGGAGACCGACACGGAGGTCGCCGCGCACCTGCTCGAGGCCGAGGTGCTCGCGGGCGCGGACCTCACCGAGGCGATGCTGCGGGTCGTCCGCCGCCTGGAGGGCGCCTTCACGCTGGTCGCGGTCGACGCGCTCGACCCGTCGCGGGTCGTCGCCGCGCGCCGCAACTCGCCGCTGGTCGTCGGCCTGGGGGAGGGCGAGAACTTCCTCGGCTCCGACGTCGCCGCGTTCATCGAGCACACCCGCGAGGCGATGGAGCTCGGCCAGGACCAGGTCGTCACGATCACCCGCTCGTCGGTCGACGTGCGCAACTTCGACGGCTCGGAGTCCTCCGGGCGCACCTACCACGTGGACTGGGACCTCTCGGCGGCCGAGAAGGACGGGCACGACTGGTTCATGCGCAAGGAGATCTTCGAGCAGCCGCGTGCCGTGGCGGACTCACTGCTCGGGCGGCGTACGGCCGAGGGTCACCTGCACCTCGACGAGATGCGGCTCTCGGACCAGGAGCTCCGCGACGTCGACAAGATCATCATCATCGCGTGCGGCACGTCGTTCTACGCGGGCATGGTCGCGAAGTACGCGATCGAGCACTGGTGCCGGATCCCGGTGGAGGTCGAGCTCGCGTCGGAGTTCCGCTACCGCGACCCGATCCTCGACTACTCCACGCTCGTCGTGGCGATCAGCCAGTCGGGCGAGACCGCGGACACGCTGCAGGCGATCCGGCACGCGCGCACGCAGCGCTCGAAGGTGCTGGCGATCTGCAACACCAACGGCTCGACGATCCCGCGCGAGTCGGACGCGGTCATCTACACGCACGCCGGTCCCGAGATCGGCGTGGCGTCCACCAAGGGCTTCCTGACCCAGCTGGTCGCCTGCTACCTGCTGGCGCTGTACCTCGCGCAGGTCAAGGGCACCCGGTACGGCGACGAGATCTCCCAGGTGGTGCACCAGCTCGAGGCGATCCCCGGTCACATCTCCTCGGTGCTGGCCTCCGCCGACCAGGTCTACTCGCTGGCGCGGGAGCACGTCGACACCCGGTCGGTGCTGTTCCTCGGCCGACACGCCGGCTACCCCGTCGCGCTCGAGGGCGCGCTCAAGCTCAAGGAGCTCGCCTACCTGCACGCCGAGGGCTTCGCCGCCGGCGAGCTCAAGCACGGCCCGATCGCGCTGGTCGAGGAGAACCTGCCGGTGCTGTGCGTCGTGCCGCCGGCCGGCCGGGACCAGCTGCGCGACAAGATGGTCAGCGGCATCCAGGAGGTCCGCGCCCGCGGCGCCCGGACGATCTGCCTGGTCGAGGAGGGCGACGACGCGATCCTCCCGTACGCCGACGTCGTCATCCGCCTCCCGCGGGTCCCGGTCCTGCTGCAGCCCCTGGTCGCCGTCGTACCTCTCCAGCTCTTCGCCTGCGAGCTCGCCAGCGTGATGGGCCACGACGTCGACCAGCCGCGCAACCTCGCCAAGTCCGTCACGGTCGAATGAGTCGCTCGTGATCGTCGGGGTGGGCATCGACGTTGTCGACATCGCGCGCTTCGGGGAGTCGCTGACGCGCACCCCCGGCCTCGCGGCCCGGCTCTTCACGGAGTCCGAGGCGTCCCGGCCCCTCGCCTCGCTCGCCGCCCGCTTCGCCGCCAAGGAGGCGCTGGCCAAGGCCCTCGGCGCCCCCGTCGGCATGCACTGGCACGACGCCGAGGTGGAGTCGGAGTCGTCGGGCCGACCGCGCTTCACGCTGCGCGGCTCCGTGCTCGCCGAGGCCGAGTCGCTCGGCGTGCGGTCGGTCCACCTCTCGCTCTCCCACGACGCCGGCATCGCGTCGGCGGTGGTGGTGCTGGAGGGCTGAGGCTCTCGGTCGGCGTACCCACGGACGATCCTGTCGCTGAGGGACCTCCGGAGGACAGGATCGTCCGTGGGTACGCCGCCGACCCGCCCCCGCTACGTTGAGACCCATGAGGAGCGCGCACACCGTCGAGCAGGTGCGGGCGGCGGAGGCGGAGCTGATGGCGCGGCTGCCGGAGGGCGCGCTGATGCAGCGGGCCGCGGCGGGGCTGGCCTACGCGGTGCTCGACCTGCTCGGCACGGCGTACGGGCGGCGGGTGCTGCTGCTGGTGGGGTCGGGGGACAACGGCGGCGACGCGCTGTACGCCGGAGCACTGCTCGCGCGGCGCGGGGTGCAGGTCGAGGCGTGGCTGCTGTCGGACTCGGCGCACGCGGGCGGGGTCGCCGCCCTGCGAGCAGCCGGCGGACGCATCACGGCCGACCCCGCGCGGCCGGACCTGGTCGTCGACGGCATCGTCGGCATCGGCGGCCGCCCCGGGCTGCGGGAGGACGCGCAGCGCGCACTGGAGCGGGTGAGCGGCGTCCCGATCGTCGCGGTCGACATCCCCAGCGGCGTCGACGTCGACACCGGTGAGCTCGACGGGCCGCACGTCACGGCCGACGTGACGGTCACGTTCGGCACCCACAAGATCGCGCACCTCGTCGACCCCGCGGCCCACGCGTGCGGCGCGGTGCACCTCGTCGACCTCGGTCTCGACCTGCCGCTGGCCGCCGTCGAGGCGCTCCAGCCCGAGGACGTCGCCCGGCTCCTGCCGCGGCCCTCGTCGGACGCGCAGAAGTACACCCGCGGCGTCGTCGGCGTCCGCGCGGGCAGCGCGCAGTACCCCGGCGCCGCCCTGCTCAGCGTCGCCGGCGCCAACGCCGGCCTGTGCGGGATGGTGCGCTACGTCGGCGCGGCGGCCGAGGACGTGAAGCGCGCCCACCCCGAGGTGGTCGGCGAGGGGCGCGTCCAGGCGTGGGTCGTCGGCTCGGGCGGCGGCGAGCAGGCCGGCGACGAGCTGAGCAGAGCCCTGGACGACGACGTCCCGCTCGTCATCGACGCCGACGCCCTCCGGCACGTCACCCACCCGCCCGAGCACGCGGTGCTCACCCCGCACGCCGGCGAACTGGCCGCGATCACCGGGGCCGAGCGCGCCGACATCGAGGCCCGGCCGCTCCACCACGCGCGCGCAGCCGCGCGGCGCTACCACGCCACGGTCCTCCTCAAGGGCCGCCACACGCTCGTCGCGGCACCCGACGGCCGGACCCGCGTCACCACCACCGGCACCCCGTGGCTCGCCACCGCCGGCGCCGGCGACGTGCTCGGCGGGCTGATCGGGTCGCTGCTCGCGGCCGGCCTGTCGCCGTACGACGCCGCCTCGGTCGGCTCCTGGCTGCACGGTGCCGCGGCGACCCTCGCCGGGCGCCGGGGACCGCTGGTCGCGAGCGCCGTGGCCCACGCCATCCCGGACGCCGTGCGGGGGCTGCCCACCCCGTGATGGGAGAATCGGTGGCATGAGCCCCGAGATCGTGGTCGATCTCGCCGCGATCCGGCACAACGTCCGCACGCTGCGCGAGCTGACCGGTGTCCCGTCGATGACGGTGGTCAAGGCGGACGGCTACGGCCACGGCATGGTCGAGGTCGCCCGGGCCGCCCGCGAGGCGGGCTCGGAGTGGATCGGGGTCGCCACCATCGCCGAGGCGCTGCGGCTCCGCGCGAGCGGCGACCGCGGCCGGCTGCTGTGCTGGCTGACGATGCCCGGGGACGACTGGGCGGCCGCGATCGACGCGGACGTCGACGTCACCGCCTACTCCGTGGCCGAGCTCGACGCCATCGCCGCCACCGGCCGCCGGGCCCGCGTCCAGCTCAAGGTCGACACCGGCCTCTCCCGCGGCGGCGCCACCCTCGACGACTGGCCCGCGGTCGTCGCCCGCGCCCGGGAGGGCGAGGCGGACGGCAGCTGGACGATCACCGGCATCTGGTCGCACTTCGCCGCCAGCGACGAGCCCGGCCACCCGGCGAACGCCGCGCAGGAGCAGGTCTTCCGCGCCGCCCTCGACGCAGCGGAGGGGCTGACCCCCGAGGTCCGCCACCTCGCCAACAGCGCCGCCGGCATCCTGCGGCCGAGCAGCCGGTTCGACCTGGTCCGGTTCGGGCTGGCGTCGTACGGCCTCGACCCGGCGCCCGGTGAGACCCCCGACCTCGGCCTGATGCCCGCGATGACGGTGACCGCGCCGCTCCTCTCCGCCAAGCCGATCGAAGCCGGCGCGGGCGTCTCCTACGGCCACACCTGGGTCGCCGAGACGCCCACGACCGTGGGCCTCGTGCCGATCGGGTACGGCGACGGCGTGCCCCGCCACGCGAGCAACACCGCCCACGTCCTGGTCGACGGCCGGCAGCGGCCGATGCGCGGCCGCGTGTGCATGGACCAGTTCGTCGTCGACCTCGGCGGCGACCGGCCCGGGCCCGGCGCGGAGGTCGTGCTGTTCGGCCCGGGCACCCGGGGAGAGCCGACCGCCCAGGACTGGGCCGAGGCCGCCGACACCATCTCCTACGAGATCGTCACGCGCTTCGGGGGCCGACCGACCCGGAGGTACGTCGACCAGTGAGGACCCGCACCCGCATCATCGGCGCCGCCGCGACGGCCGTCGGACTCGCCGCCGCCGGAGCCGGGCTCACCGCCCGGCAGCGCCGCCGGATCACCGGCCGGAACCCGGAGGAGCACCCGGCGTTCGGCAGCCTGCGCGCCGACCCGGTGACGATCGTCGCCGACGACGGCACCCCGCTGCACGTGGAGGTGGACGAGGCCGACAGCGACGTCACGCTGGTGTTCTGCCACGGCTACGCGCTCACCCTGGACTGCTGGCACTTCCAGCGCGAGCACTACCGCGGCCGCGTGCGCTCGGTGTTCTACGACCAGCGCTCGCACGGCCGGTCCGGCAGGTCGCCGCTGGGCAACGCGACCATCGACCAGCTCGGCCAGGACCTCCGCACGATCATCGAGAACGTCACCGACGGCCCGGTCGTGCTCGTCGGTCACTCGATGGGCGGCATGACGATCGTCGCGCTGGCCGAGCAGTTCCCCGAGCTGCTCGGCGACAAGGTCGTCGGCACGGCGCTCATCTCCACGACTGCCGGCGGCCTCGACCCGAGCCGGATCCTCTTCCCGATGGTCCCGGGCTGGGGCGTGTCCGGCGCGCTCCACCGCGGCGTCGCCACCCTCGCCCGCGGCCACCGCGCGGTCGACGGGCTGCGCCGGCTCGGCCGCAACGTCGCGCTGGTCGCGACCGACCAGCTGGCGTTCGGCGACGACGTCCCGGCGAGCTATGTCGACTTCGTCGACAGCATGCTCGCGGCGACGCCGTTCGAGGTCGTGGCGGAGTTCTTCCCCGGCTTCAGCAGCATGGACAAGTTCGACCACGTCGGCGTGCTGGCCAAGGTGCCCACCACCGTCATCTGCGGCACCGACGACAAGCTCACCTCGATCGGCCACAGCCGCAAGCTGCACAGCCGGATCGACGGCTCGGAGCTGCTCGAGGCCCACGGCGCCGGGCACATGGTGATCCTGGAGCGGTCCGACGAGGTCAACGGCGAGCTCGACCGGCTGCTCGCGACGACGGGAGCCGTCGCGTGACGCTCGAGGTCAGGCGCGTCGGCCCGGAGTCGGCGGCGGAGGTGTACGCCGTGGTGCGCGCTGCCTTCGCGGCACGCCCCCCGCTCGACCCGCCCGCCGCGGCGCTCACCGAGACCGCGGAGTCGATCGGCGCGCGTCTCGCCGCCGGCGGGGGGCTCCTCGCCTGCCTCGACGGCTCGCCGGTGGGGGCGTTGGTGCTGGACCGGATCGGCAGCACGACGTACCTCCGGCGCTTCGGCGTGCACCCCGACGCCCAGGGTCACGGGGTCGCCGCCGCGCTCATCGAGGCCGCGGTGGCCGCCGCCGACGGCTCGGACGACCTCACGGTGGTGGCCCGCGAGGAGCTGCCGCAGACCCGGAGGTTCTGGGAGCGGCAGGGGTTCCGCGAGATCGCGCGCGAGTCGCCGAACGTCGAGCTCCGCCGGCCGTTGCGCACCCACGTCGTGCAGGTGCCGGACGCCGACGCCATGCGAGGCCTGGGCCGCTCGCTGGCCGGCCAGCTCGGCGCCGGCGACCTGATCGTGCTGAGCGGCGAGCTCGGGGCGGGCAAGACCACGTTCACCCAGGGGGTCGGCGCCGGGCTCGGCGTCCGCGGCGACGTCACCTCGCCGACGTTCGTGATCGCGCGGGTGCACCCGTCGCTGATCGGCGGCCCGGACCTCGTCCACGTCGACGCCTACCGCCTCGGCGGGCTCGACGAGCTCGACGACCTCGACCTCGACACCTCGCTCGACGACGCGGTCACCGTGGTCGAGTGGGGCGAGGGCCTCGCCGAGGGGCTCTCGGAGTCGCGGCTCGAGGTCGCGATCGTCCGCGGCGACGCGCCGCACGACGGCCTCGACCCGCGCCGGGTCGAGATCACCCCGGTCGGCCCGCGCTGGCACGCACTCTCCTTCAGGGGGCTCGGATGAAGCTCGTGATCGTCACCGGTTCCGGGCGCAGCGGCACCAGCAGCGTCGCCGGCACCCTCAAGCGGCTCGGCCTGCACGTGCCGCAGCCCGAGGTCGAGGCCGACGAGTCCAACCCCCGCGGCTACTACGAGCCGCTGTGGGTGACCGAGTTCCACAAGGAGCTGCTCAACCCGATCCCGGTGCGCACCATCGACTCCCGCCCGACCGCGGTCGAGAAGGCCGCCGAGGCCGTCACGCCCGAGGTCGAGGAGCGGCTGCGCGAGTGGCTGTCCGGCGAGCTCGGCCAGCCGCAGGTGGTGATCAAGGACCCGCGCGAGTTCTGGGTGCACGACCTGTGGCTGCGGGTCGCCGGCGAGCTCGGCGCCGAGGTCACCACGCTCACCATGCTCCGCCACCCCACCGAGGTGGTGCGCAGTCGCGACACGGCGTACCTCACCGAGACCTCGCCGAGCTTCCGCCGCCAGCGCGAGACCACCAACATCGCCGCCTGGGTGAACGCCGCGTTCGAGACCGAGCGCGCCACCCGCGGGCACCGCCGCGCCTTCGTGCCGTACGCCGACCTGCTGGCCGACTGGCGCACGACGATGGCGCGGGCGGGGGAGCAGCTCGCGATCACCTACGACGACACGACCCCTCCCCACCCGGTCGACGACTTCATCGACGCGAAGCTCAACCGCTCGCAGGTGACGTGGGACGACCTCGAGATCACCCCGCAGCTGCGCGACCTCGCGGACCGCACGTGGGCCGCGATGGGCGTGCTCGTGGAGCAGCCGCACGACGAGGCGGCGATCGCCGACCTGGCGCGGCTGCGCGAGGAGTACGTCGAGATGTACGAGTTCGCCGCCGCGATGGCGCTGGACGAGCAGACCGCCCAGGTGGCGCAGGTGCGCCGCAACCTCACCCGGCGGATCGAGAACAAGCAGAAGCGGATCGACGCGCTCAAGGCCCGGCTGGGGATCACCGAGAACGGCTGACGCGGGAGGTGGGACCCATGGGAGTGAGTCGGCTACACCAGTTGATGACGGCCGTGGTGGTGACGGCATCGCTGACCACGCTCCCGGACGCCGCCCGCGCCGCCGAGACCTGCTTCGGCCTGACGCCGACGGTCGTCGGCTCCCCGGACCAGGAGCACGTCGAGGGCACCGACGGCGACGACGTCATCGTCGCGTCGGACCGGACCCAGGTGCTCGCCCTCGGCGGTGACGACGCGATCTGCGTGCGCGGCGCCGCCCGGGTCGACGCCGGCGACGGCGACGACCGCGTCCGGTCCCACCACCGCGCGGGCCGCAACCTCGTCGTGCTCGGGTCGGGGTCGGACCGATTCGTGGGCTCGGCCGGCCGCGACCGCGTGTACGGGGAGAACTTCGACGGCGAGGACTCCTACGCCGGAGCGGGCCCGCGAACGCTGACGTGATCAGGACCCGCGGAGGCGACGACCGGGTCGAGTCCGGTTCGGTGCGGCAGGAGGACGAGGACCGGGTCGCCCTCGCCGCCGGGGACGACGCCCTCACCGCGTTCACCTCGCTGCGCGGGGAGGCGGACCTCTCCGGAGGGCCGGGGTCCGACCGCCCGCGGAGGCCCGGGGCGCGACGTGATCGAGATGCTCGGCTACAGCGACTTCGACGACCTGCCGGTGGTCTACGACCTGGCCGGGCAGACCGTCCGTCGGAGTGAGGTCACCGCGCCGTTCGCCGCCGAGGAGCTGCGCGTCGGGACGACCGGGCGGGTCCGTGAGTCGGTCTCGGTGCTGGGGACCAGCGGTCGCGACGTGGTCGTCACCGACGCGTGCCGCTCGGAGGTCCGCGGTGCGGGCGGTCTCGACGTGCTCGAGGTCCGGAGCGAGCAGTGCGAGGGCGTCGCGACCACGCTGCGCGGCGAGGGCGGTGACGACGTCCTCCGGGGCGGCCCCGAGGACGACGTCCTGCTCGGGGGCGGCGGTCGCGACCGGGCGCTCGGGTACGACGGGTTCGACCGGTGCCGCGCGGAGGTCGAGCGCGACTGCGAGTCCGGGTAGGAGACCAGCACCCTGCCGACGTCCGTGGTGACGGCGCCCTCAGCGCTCCCACGGCGCGGCGACCGGGAAGTACGCCGCGAGGAAGTCGGCCAGCAGCTCCTCGACCCGCTCGGGCGGCAGCGCGTAGTCGTGGTGGTCGGCCAGGCAGATGAAGTCCTGCTGCCGGTCCAGCAGCTGGTTGAGCTGGCGGGCGACGTCGCTGTTGCTGAGGTTCACGAACGCCAGGTCGCCCCGGCCGACGTACGCCGACCCGGTGACGAGCCCGTAGTGCTGGGCCAGGGAGCTCAGCAGCGAGACGTCGGTGTCGGAGCGGAACGGCGCGCGGGCCGTCGCGGCCAGGGCGTCCGGGAAGCGCTGCTCGATCTCGCGCAGGACCGAGACCCGGTGCGGGTGCGGGGTGTGGGCGAGGTGGTTCGTGGTGGTGACGCCGAAGGCCTCGCGCAGCAGGCGCCGGTTGTTCCAGGCCGCCTTGAGGTACGGCGGTGCGCCGGGTGCGTCCTCGAGGCCGACGGTCGTGTCCGACATGAAGGCGGCGAACTGGCCGGCCGGGCTGAAGAACGCCTCGGGGCGCAGCGGCCGGGCGAGGAACACGTCGTCGTTGAGGTAGATCCACTGCTCGCTCAGGCCCGGCACCCGGTGCAGGCCGGTCTCGATCGCGTGCGAGTTGAAGGTCGGCAGCGCGTCGGCCGGGAGGATGTCGCGGTGGTCGACGACCTGCAGCCGCGGGTGGCCGGTGTCGAGCCACGCGGGCACCTGGCCGGCGGTGACCAGGTGGATGCGGCGTACCCACGGGGCGAAGAGGTGGACGCTGCGCATCGAGAAGCGCAGCTCGTCGCGCGAGAGGTAGCGCGCGCGGCCGCTGGACTCCCGCGTCAGCGCGGTGCCGGTGACCTCGGCGAGGCGGCGCTCGCGGGCGTCGTTCCACGCGTCGTCGCCGCCGTCGACCCAGGTGTAGACGACGTCGACGGGGAAGCGGCACTCGTTGACGGTCGGCTCCGCCATCAGCGGCAGCGTCCGCACCAGCACGCCCGCGACCTCGGCGTCGACGGTGGCGGTTCCGCGGGGCACTCGGTGCGCGTAGCGGTTGGGGCCGGGCGAGACGAGATCGCCGTCGGGGCCTGCCTCCCAGAACTCCACGGCCACGCCGCAGCCCTGCCCGAGCAGGCCGGAGTCCGGCCACGGCTCGAGGACCATCCGGCTGCGCCGGCCGCGGCGCAGGTCGGTCGCGAGGCCGGCGACCGGCCCGCGGCGCTCGGGCCAGCCGGCGGTGGGCGGGTCCAGGAGCGAGAGGTAGGCCGGCAGCGCGGTGTCGGCGAGGTCGGCGAGGTCGGCGAGGAACGCGTCGCGGGCGTCCATGGGCAGCACCACGGTCGGCTCGGCGGCCTCGTGGGCCGGGATCACGAACCACGCGTCGCTGACCGACCGGGCGATGCCGGCCGCCAGGGAGAGCGTGGCGCGGCGGGCCTCCGCGGGCGTGGTGTCGGTGACGGTGCGGTCCGGCACCTCGGCGGGGGCCGGTGCGGGACGGGCCGCGCCGCGGCGGGCGCGGGCGTCCTCGAAGACCCGGGTCCAGCGCGCGGCGAGGTCGTGGGCGTCGTACTGCCGCGAGGACTCCAGCGCGCCCGCGCCGAGGCGGTGGCGCAGGTCGTCGTCGGTGGCGAGCCGGAGCAGGGCGCTGGCCATGCCGGCGATCGAGCCCTGGGCGACCAGGAGCCCGTTGACCTCGTGCCGGATGATCTCGCGCGGTCCGGACGGTGAGTCGAAGCTGGCGACGGGGACGCCCGCGGCCATCGCCTCCTGCACGACCAGGGGGAAGCCCTCGGCGCGCGAGGTGAGCGCGGCGATGCCGGCCTTGGCCCACTCGCCGCCCATGTCGGTGGTGCTGCCGGGCAGCTCGACCCGGTCGTAGAGGCCGAGCTTGCGGACCTGGCGGCGGATCTCGGGGCGGGCCGGCCCGTCGCCGTGGATGCGGAGCCGCCAGTCCGGCAGCCGGTCGGCGACCTCGGCGAACGCCTGCACGAGCCGGCCGAACTGCTTCTCCATCACCAGCCGGCCGGCGGAGACGATCAGCGGCTGGTCGAGGTTGGAGCGCGGGGTGAAGCCGAGCGGGAGCGGGTTCGGCATCACGACGATCTCGGGGCACAGCTCGCCGAGCTGGTCGCGCAGCCAGTCCGCGGTGCTGGGCGTCAGCATCGCGACGACGTCGGTCCGCGGCGCGAAGGCGAGCAGCGGCTCGAGGCCGGAGGTGCGGTCGGAGGAGGAGCGGTGCTCCTGGTGGACGAGTACGGCGGTCCGCGGCACCAGCTGCGCGGCGGCGGCGAGCAGCGCCGGGGTCACGGTGACGACGACGTCCGCCTCGAGCCGGGGCAGCGCCTCGAGCATCGCGGCGTCCGTGAGCGCGGAGAACTGGCCGTCCCACCGCGGGGGCACCAGCACCGACGGGCGGTCGTGCAGCGCGGGGGAGTCGCGGACGTCGGCGAGGTACTCGACCGCGATCCGCGGGTCGACGTCGTAGTGCGGGGCGTCGGCGCTGCGGGTGATGCTGACCAGCCGCACGTCGTGCTGCCCCGCAGCGGCCAGTGCATTGGCCTGGGTGATGGCCGAGCGGGACGTGCCGCCCATGCCGTCGAGGTTGAAGACGACGAACGCCAGCTTCACCAGATCACCAGCCTCACCGGGCGACCAGCTCCCCGGCCGGCGACCAGCGCAGTGGGTCGGGCAGCAGCACGGCCTGGCCGGGCGTCGCGAGGTCGTTGGCGCGGCGGCGCAGCGGCCGGTCGCCGGGCTGTGCCAGCACCGGCCCGGTCGGGCCGGGCGTGAGCACCACGGCGCCGTCGGCGACCGGGTACGTCGCCTCGCCGACCCGCACCGCCTCGACCTCCCCGGCCAGCGTCACTCGCACGCCGTCGCCCTCGACGGCGAAGCCGACCACGTCGACGCCCGGAGCGCGCCGGCGGCGGCGGACCCGGAGCGTCCCGGCGTCGGTGCGCACCAGGGCCCACTGCCACGGGCCGTCGGGCGGCACCCGGGTCGTGCTCTTCGCGAACGGCGCGATCGTCACCGGCTCGCCGTCGACGACGACGTCCCACTCGCCCTCGGTCCCGGGCAGGTCCAGCCCGCTGGCGGGATCGCCGGCGAGCGGGTGCAGCGTGCCGGCCGCGTCGCGGAGCGCGGGAGCGCCCTCGGCGGAGAGCCAGAGCCGGCGACCGTCGAGGATGCCGGCGTACGACGCGACCGGGCCGGCGCCGGAGGCGCGCCGACGGGTGAGCTTCACGTGCGGTTCAGAGCCCCGTGACGCCCTCGTCGCCGTACCCCTCGGCCTGCTCGTCGAAGTTCTCGCGCTCGAGCAGGTGGAGGATCGGGACGCCGAGGCGGCGGCGCGCCTTGGAGGTCCAGTCGAGGTGGAAGAACTCCGCGACGACGTGCGGGCGGGTCAGGATGATCGCCTCGCGGCCGTCGACCTCGGTCACCTTCGCCGCCAGGGCGTCGATCGGCGGGTCGACGACGACCTGGCCGTGCGCGGTGGCGCCGCTCGCGCGCAGCGCCTCCAGGGTCTGCTGGAGCTCGGCGTGGGAGCGGTCCTCGCAGTCCTTGCGGACGGCCTCGAGGTCGACCTCGCTCATCGGCATCGTCGGCGACGCGAGCATGTCGCCCGCGGTCAGCGAGCCCATCGCGGACTCGATCCGCGCCGCGGCGTCCTCCAGCGGCAGGAGCACGTGGTAGGTCACCGGCTGGTCCAGGCCCTCGTGCAGCGAGTGCACCTGGGCGGCGTCCTGGGCGGTCAGCGCCTGCTCGACGAGCAGGACGACGTCGTAGTCCTCACTGGAGCTGTTCTCGGACATGGCTTGCCTCTCAGTCGACGCTGAGAATCCTAGCGAGGTCGTAGCGCACCGGCTCCTCCAACTGCTCGTAGCCGCACGACTCCGGATCGCGGTCGGGCCGCCACCGCTTGAAGTGGGCGGTGTGCCGGAAGCGGCGGCCCTCCATGTGGTCGTACTTGACCTCCAGCACGCGCTCGGGGCGCAGGGGCGTGAACGACAGGTCCTTGCCCTGGCTCCAGCGGCTCTGTGTGCCCGGGACGCGGTCGGGGTTCGCGGTCAGGAACTCCTGCCATCGGCCCCACGGGTGTTCGGCGATGTCGACCACGAGCGGCTGGAGCTCCTCGATCAGCTCGGCGCGCCGCTTCTCGGTGAAGCTGGCGCTGACGCCGATGTGCTGGAGCTCGCCGTCGGCGTAGAGGCCGAGCAGGAGGCTGCCGAGCAGCGGCCGCTCCGGCGTGCTGGTCTTGTGCTCGCGGTAGCCGGCGACGACGACGTCGGCGGTGCGCTCGTGCTTGATCTTGAGCATGGCGCGGGCGTTGGGCTGGTATGGCGCACCCAGGGGCTTGGCCACGACGCCGTCGAGGCCCGCGCCCTCGAACTGGTGGAACCACTCCTCGGCCTCGGCGGGGTCGGTGGTCGCGCGGGTGAGGTAGCAGGGGCCTCCCTCGTGGCTGAGTCCGGCGAGGGCCCGCTCGAGGGCCGCGCGCCGCTCCTCGAACGGGCGCTCGGCGTACGCCTCGTCGCCGAGCGCGAGCAGGTCGAAGGCGACGTACGACGCTGGGGTCTTCTCGCTGAGCATGGTGATCCGCGACTCGGCCGGGTGGATCCGCTCCTGGAGCACCTCGAACTCGAGTCTGTCCCCGACGGCGACGAACAGCTCGCCGTCGAGCACGCAGCGCTCGGGCAGCTGCTCCCGCATCGCCGCGACGACCTCGGGGAAGTAGCGGGTGAGCGGCTTGGTGTTGCGGCTGGCCAGCTCCACCTCGTCGCCGTCCTTGAACACCAGGCACCGGAAGCCGTCCCACTTGGGTTCGATGTGGACGTGCGGCAGCTGCGCGAGTGCCTTCTCGAGGCTGGTGCTCTTCGCCAGCATCGGGAGGATCGGCGGCATCACAGGAAGGTCCACGCTCAGGACTCTAGTTCCGGGGCCGGCGACCGTCCCTCGCCCCGACTACGCGTCCGTCGCGAGGACGTGCAGTGCCGTGCGCACACCCAGGCGGATCCGGTCGCCGGGCACGAGGGCGTCCTCGAGCCAGGCGAGAACGGTGGTGCCGCTGTCGAGTCGGCACACCGCCTGGGTGGTCGGACCGAGGAACTCCGCGCTGACGACGGTGGCGGGTGTCCCGCGCGGGTCGATGACGCAGTGCTCGGGCCGGAGCAGCAGCTCGGCCGGCCCAGGCGCCTGAGGAGACCGGCACGGGGTCGGCCCGAGCTCGGTGTCCGCGACCCGGCCGTGAACGCTGGCCGCGTGCAGGATGGTGGCTTCGCCCAGGAGCTCCGCGACGTCCCGGTTCCGCGGTCGGTGGTAGACCTCTGCCGGCGTCCCGGTCTGCACCACTCGGCCCTGCACCATGACGGCGACCCGGTCGGCGACCGAGAGCGCCTCCTCGCGGTCGTGGGTCACCAGCACGGCACTCACCTTCTCGTGGACCAGCACGCGCTTCACCTCGCGTCGCAACCGGACGCGCGTGGCCTGGTCCAGCGAGGCGAAGGGCTCGTCGAGCAGCACCAGTTCGGGCCGCGGGGCGAGGGCCCGAGCGAGGGCGACGCGCTGCTGCTGACCTCCGGAGAGCTCCCGGGGAAGGCGGCGCTCGTAGCCGGACAGCCCGACGAGGTCGAGCAGCTCGGCGACCCGTTCCTCTCGCCCGGCGCTCCGCGCCGGCAGCCCGAACGCGACGTTGCCCGCCACGTCGAGGTGCGGGAAGAGCGCCCCCTCCTGGGGGACGATCCCAATGCGTCGCTGGTGGGTGGGCACGAACCGGGTGCGGTCGGCGACCACGTCCCCGCCGAGCCTGATGGTGCCGGCGCGGGGTCGCTCGAACCCGGCCAGCAGTCGCAGCAGCGTCGTCTTCCCGCAGCCGCTCCGGCCGATCACGCCGAGCAGGTCGCCGGTCTCCACGCCGACGGAGACCTTGGACAGCACCGGTTCCTCGCCGTACGAGAAGTCCAGTCCTCTGACATCCACCACGGTCACCGGGACCCCCAGCCCTTGCTTCTGGTCAACAGGAAGGACGGCACGCACGCCATGAGCACCAGCACGAGCGCGTACGGCGCCGCCGCCCCCTGGGCGGCGCCGGCGTTGCGCGACCACATCTCGGTGGCGAGCGTGTCGAAGCCGGAGGGTCGCAGCAGCAGGGTCGCCGGGAGCTCCTTCATCACGGTGACGACCACGAGGAGGAACCCGGCCGTGATGCCGGGGGCGGCGATCCGACCGGTCACGAGTCCGACCCGCACCCGTCCGCGACCGAGCGAGGCGGCCACCTCCCCGATCCGGGGAGGCACCGCGGCGACGGACGTGCGGATCGCTCCGATCGCCTTCGGCATGAAGAGCACCGCGTAGGCGAAGACCAGGATCGCGAGACTCTGGTAGAGCGCCGGCACCACGCGCAGCGAGAAGTAGACGAGCGACAGGCCGACCACGATGCCCGGCAGCGCATGCCCCGCGAAGGCACCCGTCTCGAGCAACGCGACCCCTCTGCCGGAGTGACGCGCCGCCAGCACACCCACGCACGAGGCGAGCAGCATCGCCACCAGGCCGCCCACGAGCCCGACGGTCAGCGTCGCGACGGCCGCGTCGGCGAGCTCCTCCAGGTCCAGGCGCGTGCGTGTACCGAGCGCGAGCCGGCGGAACAGCGCGACCACCGGAACCACGACGGCGACCACCACGGGAGCGAGCACCAGCACGAGCGCCGGCAGTCGGGCCGGGCCGAGCCTCGCCGGGACCAGTGCGCGCGGGGAGCCGGACGAGACCGACCAGCGTCGGGCGTTGCCACGTGCACCACGCTCGAGCAGCACCAGGACCACGGCCGCCACCACCAGGGCCATGGCCAGGACGACCGCGCGGTCCCGGCTCACGAAGGAGCCGTACGAGCGCTCGATGGCGAAGGTGAGCACGTGGTGCCGCATCAGGGCCGGCGTGCCGAAGTCGGCCAGCGTGTAGAGGCCCGCCAGCAGCGCGCCGGCTGCGGCAGCGGGCAGCACCTGGGGAAGCAGCCCCGTGCGCCACGCGGCGAAGGGACGCCGACCGTGGCTCCGCGCCACCTCGACCAGCGTGGCGTCGGCGGACCGCAGCGCGGCGGCGGTCGGGAGCACGACGTACGGCACGCAGGTGGCGCTGAGGATGGCCCACGTGGGCCAGAAGCCCGCGAGGGTCGGTGTGGTCGTGAGCCAGCCGAAGGCGGCGACGTAGGACGGCACCGCGAGGGGGAGTGCGCTCAGGACCAGCAGGGGGCCGCGCAGGGGCAGGTCCGTCGAGGTCAGGAGCCAGGCGATGGCGACGCCGAGGACCAGGCAGGTCGAGACGACCGCACTGACCAGCACCACGCTGTTGAGCGTCCAGTCCAGCACCTGGTCGCGTAGGAGGGACTCGACGACCTCGGTGCGACCGGCCGTGGTCACCCGGACCACCAGGTAGAGCAACGGGAGCAGCGCGCAGCCAGCCCCCAGAGCCGCTCCTGCCAGCAGGAGGGCCGGGGGCCGGCGCTGGGCGAGCAGGCCGCTCAGCTGAGCCCAGCCTCCTCGATCATGGTGATGGAGGTGCCGACGTCCGCGAGGTCGGACAGGTCCGCGACCGGGCCCTTGATCGAGGTCAGCTCGGGCAGGCCGTCCGGAGCGGCGATGCCGGGGACCAGGGGGTACTCGAAGGTGGTGTCGGCGAAGTACTGCTGGCCCTCCTCGGAGACGAGGTAGGAGATGAACGCCTGGGCGTCGGGGTGGTCGGAGAGTGCGGCCGCGCCGGTCACGTTGACCAGGGCGCCCGGGTCCCCGGCCTCGGGGAACTGCAGCTCGGTCACGACGTTGTCCGAGCCGACCTCGGCCGCGAGCTTGAAGACGTAGTAGTGGTTGATCAGGCCGATGTCGATGACGCCACTCTCGAGAGCCTCGAGGACGTCGCCGTTCCCTTCGAACGTCTGGGGGTCGTTGGCCGCCATGTCCTCGAGCCAGGCGCGCGCTGCGTCGTCACCCTCGGCGGTGCGGAACCCGGTGACGAACGCCTGGAAGGAGGCGTTGCCCGGCGCGGCCCCGACGCGTCCGGCCCACTCGGGGTCCGTCAGCGCGGTGACGCTGGTCGGGACCTCGTCGGCGCCGAGTGCCTCGGCGTTGTAGGCGATGACCCGGGCGCGGCCGGTGACGCCGACCCAGGAGCCGTCGGTCGAGGTGAACGCGGGCAGCACCGCGGACGTGATCTCCTCGGGCAGGGTCTGCACGTTGCCCTCGGCTGCCAGGGCGCCGAGCGCGCCGGCGTCCTGGGAGAGGAAGACGTCGGCCGGGGTCTGGTCCCCCTCCTCCATGAGCAGTGCCAGGTGGTCGGGGGTGTCGGCGTACCGGGCCTCGACCTCGATCCCGCTCTCCTCGGTGAACTGCTCGATCAGCGGCGCGACGAGCTCCTCGTCGCGTCCGACGTACACCACGAGCGGCTCGTCGGACGCGGTGTCGCCGCCCGAGCCGGAGTCGTCGTTGCCGCATCCGGTGAGGGCCAGCGAGAGCAGGCCGACGGCAAGGAGGGAGGTGCGACTGCGCATGATTCTGTCCTCTTTCAAGATTGGTTAGGCTAACCTAAAAGACGGCTGGTGGTCGTCGCACTCCCCCATCTGAGGGGGTGCTGGCGGAAAGGGGTGTGAGGTGCACGGACATCACCTGCTGGTCGTCGACGACCATCCGGTGCTCGCGGAGTCGCTGGCGCACGTCCTCGCCGGCCGCGCCGAGTACGCCACCGTCGTGGTCGCGCACAGCCTCGCCGACGCACGCACCGAGCTCGGACGTTCCGCGTTCGACCGGGCCGTCGTCGACGTCCGGCTCCCCGACGGCGACGGCACCTCCCTCGTGCCCCAGCTCGTGGACCAGCCAGGTGGCTGCCGCGTGGTCGTGCTGACGGCCCATCCTCATCCGCACGTGGTGGCCCGGGCGACGTCGGGCGGTGCCGCGTCGGTCCTCCCGAAGGGCTCGAGCCTCACGGTGCTGCTGGACGCACTGGAGGGACGGCTCCCGCCGGCGACGACCGGCGATGCTGCCGACGTCCCGAGCCGCTTGAGCCGGCGCGAGATCGAGGTCCTGACCCTGCTCGCCGACGGACAGGACGTCCGGCAGGCGGCGAGAAGGCTCGAGATCAGCCACCACACCGTGCGTGACCATCTCAAGAGCACGTACGTGAAGCTGGGCGCTAGCAGCCAGCTCGAGGCCGTGCTGACCGCTCATCGCGAGGGCCTCATCGACGTCGACGGCGGCCACCACCCGTGATTCCCCGGCCGGCTCCCGAGCGGTACGTGCAGTGGGCTCTGGCCCGCCATGTCGCCGGGATCGTCGTGGTGATGGCGGCGGTCGGGGGTGCGGTGCTCTGGCAGGGGCACCGGCTCGCGACCCAGGAGGCGGACGACGCTGCTGCGGCGACGGTGCGCACGACGGCGCTCGACCTGGTCGTCCCGCTGACGAGTGCCGACCTGTCCGCAGCCGACGGTCCGGGCGTCGAGAGCCTGCCCGCGCGGGTGGGCCCCTGGCTCGCGGCGAACGAGCTGGCCTCCGTGCACCTCTGGCAGCGCCGTGCCGGGGGAAGCGCGGAGATCGTCTGGTCGTCGGACCCGGCCGCCGCGGGACTCGTGGAGCGATCGGCCGACGCCGTCCCGGTCCTCGGGACGACCGACATCGTCGTCCAGCGCGTCGTCCAGCGCGTCGTCCAGCGCGTCGAGCAGGGCGTCCACCCCGGTCGCGGGCGGCCCGAGCCCTTGTACGTGGCCTACGCCGGCTTCACCGACAGGTCCGGCCTGACGTTCGCTCTCGAGGTCCGGCGACCGGTGCACGGGTACGCGCAGATGCGCTCCGGCCTGCTGGCCGACTGGCTGCCCGTCGCGCTGGGAGGCGTCCTCGTCCTCGGGTTGGCGACGCTGCCGCTGTCCGTCGTCCTCGCGCGCCGCGTGACCGCGGGCGAGCGCGTACGCCGGCAGGTCAGCCACGACGCCCTGATGGCGGCCTCGACGGAGCACCGCCGGATGGCCGAGGCGCTGCACGAGCGCTCGATCCAGGATCTCGCGTCGGTCGCGATCCTCATCGACGCGCTCCGCGAGGAGGACCTGAGTCCGCGCGCCGACGACCTGGCGCGACGGATGGCCGACATCATCGACGCCGACGTCGAGCACCTGCGCGCGCTCCTCGACCGCGGGCACGACCACGGCAGCCAGCACGACGACCTGGAGGCGGCTCTTCGCCGCTGGCCGGAGCAGATCGGGCTCGCGGAGGACCGCGTGACCCTCGTGGTCGACGCCGAGCTGGGGCTGGACGTGCCAGCGGTCGAGGTCGTGCACCGGGTCGCGAAGGAGCTCATGCGCAACGTCGCCAAGCACGCCGCCGGCGCCCGGGTCCTGGTGACCGTCTCGCGTCGCGGCGACGCCCTCGACCTGTGCGTCCAGGACGACGGACCCGGCTTCGACCCCTCGCGACCTCCGGGGACCGGGCTCCGCCTGGCGCGAGCGGCGATCGAGAGCTGGGGAGGCAGGTTCGACGTTCGGAGCTCGCCCGGCGCCGGAGCGCGAGCTGTCGCCTCGGTGCCGCTGACGAACGCCGGAGGCGGCGCGCCGCCGAAGGGAGGGAAGCTCAGGCGGAGCCTGGGTGAGGCGTGCTCGCGAACGAGCTGATCGGCCTGCGGGAGCCTCGAAACCACCCGACGGGCGAGGCTGGCCTAGCCTGTCTCCCAACAATCCCCGGTTGGTCTGCCGGCAGGGCCCGCCTGACTTTGAATCAGGACTAGCGACGTAGGTTCGACTCCTACCCGGGGAGCGTGAGCCAGCTGACGGTCGTGGTGCTCGCCGCAGGCGGCGGCACCCGGATGAAGTCCAAGACCATGAAGGTGCTGCACCCGATCGCGGGTCGCACCATGATCGGTCACGTCCTCGCGGCGGCCCGGGCGGTCGAGCCGGCACGGATCGTGGCGGTGGTCGGACACCAGCGCGACCAGGTGGAGCCGCACGTCCTCGAGCTCGTGCCGGACGCCGTGGTGGCGGTCCAGGAGGAGCAGCTCGGCACCGGCCACGCCGTGCGGATGGCGGTCGAGGCGGCGGCTGCGAACGGGCAGAGCCTCGACGGCACCGTCCTGGTGGCGTACGGCGACACGCCCCTCCTGCGCGGGGAGTCGCTGCGCGACTTCGCCGCCGAGCACGAGGCGGCGCAGCGGGCGGTCAGCATCCTGAGCGGGATCGTCGCGGACCCGTTCGGCTACGGGCGCGTGCTCCGCAACGACGAGGGCGACGTCGAGGCGATCGTCGAGGAGAAGGACGCGACGCCGGAGCAGCGCGAGGTCCGGGAGATCAACTCGGGGATCCTGGCCTTCGACGCCGAGTTCCTGCTGTCCGCGCTGCCGCGGATCGGCAACGACAACGCCAAGGGCGAGTACTACCTGACCGACGCCATCGCCCTGGCGCGTGAGGACGGCCTGACCGTCGGCGCCTACCCGGTCGACGACGTCATGCAGACCGAAGGCGTCAACGACCGCGTGCAGTTCGCCCGGATGGGCGCGGAGATGAACCGCCGCATCGTCGAGGGCTGGATGCGCGACGGCGTCACGGTGATGGACCCGGCGACGACGTGGATCGACGCCGACGTGGTGCTGGGGCGGGACGTCACGATCCTGCCCGGCGTCCAGCTGCTCGGGACCACGGTCGTCGGGGAGGACGCGGTGGTCGGCCCGGACAGCACGCTCAAGGACTGCGAGGTGGGCGCCGGCGCGCGCGTCGTCCGCACCCACGGCGAGCTCGCGGTGATCGGCGTCGGCGCGAACGTCGGGCCGTTCTCCTACCTGCGCCCCGGCACGAGCCTGGGCGCCGGCGGCAAGATCGGCGGTTTCGTCGAGACCAAGAACGCCCGGATCGGGGACGGCGCCAAGGTCCCGCACCTCTCCTACGTCGGCGACGCGGAGATCGGCGAGGGGACCAACATCGGCGCGGGCACGATCTTCGCCAACTACGACGGCGTGCAGAAGCACCGCACGAAGATCGGCAAGCACGCGAAGACGGCCTCGAACAACACCTTCGTCGCGCCGGTCGAGGTCGGGGACGGTGCCGGCACCGGCGCCGGCACCGTCGTACGCCGCAACGTGCCGCCGGGCGCTCTCGCCGTCTCGAGCGGCCCGCAGCGCAACCTCGAGAGGTGGGCGCTGCGCAAGCGCGCGGGCACCGCGCAGGCGGAGGCGGCCGAGGCCGCGCTGTCCGAGGGCCCGGGCGGTCGACCGGAGGGTGAACAGGACGTGGCAGAATCCTGATGTACGGCCTCCGGCGACCGAGGGAGCAGCGACCGTGACCGGATACAAGAAGACCACCGAGAAGAACCTGATGGTCTTCAGCGGTCGGGCGCACCCCGAGCTGGCCAACGAGGTCGCCGAGCTCCTCGGGACCGACCTGGTCCCGCAGTCGGCGTACGAGTTCGCGAACTCCGAGATCTACGTCCGCTACGAGGAGTCGGTCCGCGGCTGCGACGCCTTCGTGATCCAGAGCCACACGGCTCCGATCAACGAGTGGATCATGGAGCACCTGATCATGGTCGACGCCCTCAAGCGCGCGTCGGCCAAGCGGATCACGGTCGTGATGCCGTTCTACGGCTACGCCCGCCAGGACAAGAAGCACAAGGGTCGCGAGCCGATCTCGGCCCGCCTGATGGCCGACCTGTTCAAGACCGCGGGCGCCGACCGGCTGATCACCGTCGACCTGCACGCCGACCAGATCCAGGGCTTCTTCGACGGCCCGGTCGACCACCTGATGGCGCTGCCGATCCTCGCGGACTACGTGAAGGAGAAGTACGGCAACCAGCAGCTCGCCGTCGTCTCCCCGGACGCCGGCCGGATCAAGGTGGCCGAGCGCTGGTCCTCCCGCCTCGGTGGCGCGCCGCTGGCCTTCATCCACAAGACCCGCCGCATCGACCGCCCGAACGAGACCGTCGCCAACCGCGTCGTCGGTGACGTCAGCGGCCGGATGTGCGTGCTGGTCGACGACATGATCGACACCGGCGGCACCATCGTGAAGGCCGCCGAGGCCCTCATGGCCGACGGCGCCGCGGGCGTGATCATCGCCGCCACCCATGCGATCCTCTCCGACCCGGCCGTGGACCGGCTCAAGAACTCCCCGGCCGCCGAGGTCGTCGTCACCAACACGCTGCCGCTGTCCCCGGACCAGGAGTTCGACAAGCTCACCTGCCTGTCGATCGCGCCGCTGGTCTCCCGGGCGATCCGCGAGGTGTTCGAGGACGGCTCGGTCACCTCGATGTTCGACGGCAACACCTGAGGATTCGCACTCTCGTCGTACCCCCGTTAGGCTTGTGCGGTTGCCTCGGCGAGGGAGCCCCCGAGAGGGAGCTCCGTGATCGACAGGGCTGGCTACCTCCGGGTGTGCCCCCGCGGTCCGCGCGCCGAGGCCCCGAGACGAAGAAGCAGCCAGCACGTACGAGGAGCAGTTCGCATGTCCGAGAAGATCAAGGCCGAGTCCCGCACGGAGTTCGGCAAGGGCGCCGCTCGCCGGATCCGCCGTGAGCACAAGGTTCCCGCCGTCATCTACGGCCACGGGAACGAGCCGATCCACGTGACCCTGCCGGGCCACGACACGATGATGGCCCTCAAGCACGGCGGCGCCAACGCCCTGCTCGAGCTCGACATCGACGGCAAGAGCCAGCTCGCCCTGACCAAGCAGGTCCAGGTCGACCCGATCCGCCGCGTCCTCGAGCACATCGACTTCGTCGCCGTCGTCAAGGGCGAGAAGGTCACCGTCGACGTCCCCGTCCACCTGGTCGGCGAGGCCGCCAAGGAGACCCTGGTCGTCACCGAGAACGCCACGGTCCAGATCGAGGCCGAGGCGACCCACATCCCCGAGTTCATCGAGGTCGTCATCGAGGGCGCCGAGGCCGGCACCCAGATCCACGCCTCCGACCTGAAGCTCCCGTCGGGCAGCACCCTGCTCCTCGACCCCGAGGCGCTGGTCGTGAACATCACCGAGCAGCAGTCGCAGGAGGCACTGGAGGCCGAGCTGGAGGAGGCCGAGGCCGAGGCCGGCATCGAGCGCGACGAGTCCGACAACGACGTCGACGAGGCCCCGGCCGAGGGCGAGGCCGCGTCGGAGGAGTGACCCTCCACCTGTTCAAGAGAAAGGGCCGGGACTCCGTGGCCGACTCCAACACCCCCGTGTGGCTGGTGGTCGGGCTGGGGAATCCCGGCCCTTCCTATGCCGGCCACCGGCACAACGTGGGCTACCTCGTCGTCGACGAGCTGGCCCAGCGCATGGGTGCGCCGTTCCGCGCCCACAAGTCCGGCCGGGCCGAGATCGTCGAGGGCCGGCTCGGGGCGCCCGGTACGCCGGGGCCGCGGGTCGTGCTGATGAAGGCGCGCTGCTACATGAACGAGTCGGGTGGGCCGGTCAAGCAGCTCGCGACGTTCTACAAGGTGCCGCCCGAGCGCGTGGTCGCGGTGCATGACGAGCTGGACATCCCGTTCGACACGATGCGGGTCAAGCTCGGCGGCGGCGACAACGGCCACAACGGGCTGCGCTCGATGCGCTCCTCGCTGGGCACCGGCGACTTCCACCGGGTGCGGGTCGGGATCGGCCGGCCGCCCGGGCGCCAGGACGTCGCGGACTTCGTGCTGTCCAACTACTCCTCGTCCGAGAAGAAGATCCTGCCGTTCCAGGTCGACAAGGCCGCCGACGCCGTCGAGTCGCTGGTGACCGAGGGCCTGGAGCGCACCCAGCAGAGCTACAACTCCTGACCCCGGAAGTAGGGTGCCCCGCATGACGTTCGAACCCGGAACCCCGCCCGCCGCAGCCGCCACCGACGACCACGCGCTCGCCGCCTGGCTCGCGACCGTCGCCGGCGAGCGGCTGCTGGAGGTCCGGGGTGAGGGTCTCGAGGGTCGCGAGCTCAAGGACGCCGGCGACCGCGCAGCGCACGAGCTGCTCATGGAGCTGCTGGCCCAGCACCGTCCCGGCGACAGCGTGCTGTCGGAGGAGGGCAAGGACGACAAGGCGCGCCTGGAGAACGACCGGGTCTGGATCGTCGACCCGCTCGACGGCACCCGCGAGTTCTCCGAGGTGCCCCGCGACGACTGGGCTGTGCACGTCGCGCTGTGGCAGGACGGCGACCTGGTCGCCGGTGCCGTCGCCCAGCCCGCGCTCGGCGAGACCTTCAACACCGGGACGCCGCCCGTCGTACCGCCCTCGACCTCGCAGCGCCCGCGGATCGCGGTGTCGCGCAGCCGTCCGCCGGAGTTCGTCCACGGCCTGGCCGAGGAGCTCGACGCCGAGCTGGTCGCGATGGGCTCGGCCGGCGTGAAGGTCATCTCGGTGGCCCGCGACGTCACCGACGCCTACGTCCACGCGGGCGGCCAGTACGAGTGGGACTCGGCCGCCCCGGTCGCGGTCGCCCGCGCGGCCGGGCTGTTCACCTCGCGCATCGACGGCACGCCGCTGCAGTACAACCAGGAGGACGTCTACCTCCCGGACCTCATCGTCTGTCGGCCCGAGCTGGCCGAGCGGATCGTGGCCTGGATCAAGGAGCACGGCTACGAGTGAGCCCGGCCTGAGCTTGCGTCGAGACACCCTGAACGGCCCCGGATCCGCCCGATCCGGGGCCGTTTCTGGTGTCTCGACGGCCCCGACGCAGCCGGGAGTGGTGCGTCGGCGTACCCACGGACGAAACGGATGTCCGGACGCCGGTTCCACATCCGTTTCGACCGTGGGTACCGGCCCGTGAGGCAGAGGCCAGGTCTAGGACGGGTCCTGGTCGGGCGCCGGCGGCTGCCAACCGACGCTGCGGGCGACCCCGACGGCGGCGAGCTGTGAGCTGACCTCGAGCTTGGCGAGGATCGACTTCACCTGTGTCCGCACCGTCGCCTCGGAGACGAATCGGCTCCGGGCGATGTCGCGCACCTGGTTGCCCTGCATGAGCTGCCCGAGCACCTCGCGCTCACGGGTCGTGAGGTGGCCCAGCCGCCGTCGGACCAGCTGCTGGGCACTGCGCTGCGCGTGCCACGTCCGGAGCAGCTCCTCGCGCTCCTCGTGATCCATCACCGGGAGGCCCTGGTAGATCCGGCGGACGACCGACATCACCTCGTTCAGGGGCTGCGTCTTGGCGATCACCTTGCGGGCGCCGTGCCGGATGCACTCGCCCCAGCGGCCCTGGTCGGTGGACGCGGTGACCACGACCACGTTCGCCCCGGTCCGGGCGAGCGGGTTGATCAGGTCGGCGCCGTCGCCGAAGCCGCCGAGGTCGAGGTCGAGGAGCACGATGCGCGGGCGCAGCCGGACGGCCGCCGTGACGACCGCCGCGGTCGAGCTGGGCTTGACCGGCACCGGGAAGCGGCGCACGTCGTACCCCTCCATCGTGAGGGCGAGGTCGAGGGACTCGGCGAACAACGGGTGATCCTCGATCAGGAGGATCCGGACCCTACTGCGCGACGCTGCGGGCTGCGTCATCGCGACGACCTTCGGGGAGAGGGGAGACGTTCCGGATGCCCACGACGAAGGCGGCACCCTGCTTCCAGGACGGGTCGTGACGGAGGTAGCCACCGCTGCGGAGCATCAACCGGCGAGCGACGTGCAGGCCGAGCCCCTGACCGGTCGAGTCCTCCCCGCGAGCCCCGCGCAGGAACAGCGATCCGTTGCAGTCCGGTGGCACGCCCGGCCCGGAGTCGGCCACCACGACCTCGATGTGCCCCTCGGCCTCCCGGGCGAAGACCGCCACGGTCGCTCCCGGGGCGTGCCGAGCGGTGTTGTCCAGCAGGATGTTGAGGGTCTCGGCGAGGTCGTCCTCGCGCGCCCAGGCGACCAACCCACTCGCCTGCGAGGTGACGCTCTGGCCTTGCGCGCGCCGCGCCACGAGCAGGGGACGGAGGACGTCGTCGACCGGCACGAGACGCGGAGCGCTCAGCGCGGTTCCTTCCATCAGCCGCTGGAGCCGGCACGACTCGCGCTCGAGCATCTCCTCGAGCATCTCGCGGCTCGGTCCCGGCAGCGGCGGCACGTGGTGGATCAGCCGGGACGCCGAGGCGATCCCGGCGATCGTCCCGCGGATCTCGTGCAGCCGCTCGCGGTCGGCCTCGGCGTGTGCGGTCGTGCTCGCGAGCTGGTCCTGGAGCACCGTGATCGCGGTCCGGTCGTCGTTGATCGCCAGGCGGAGCGTGGCGAGCGAGGTGCCGAGAAGCAGTGCGGCAGCAACGGTCGTGAGCGCGATGCTCGCCAGGTGCACCTGGACCTGCGCAGGGCCGGCCGTCAGCAGGCAGGCGCGACCCAGGAACAGCGCCACGATGGCGGCCGCGAACCGGTTCGTGGCCCAGGCGGGCAGCGTGGCGAGGCGCTCGACCTCGACGGCGACGACGACGCCCGCCACGACGAGCGGGAGCGTGAGCAGGGCCGTGGCCGAGTGGGCGAGCGTGTGCTCGCCCGCCGACCTCGAGATCGCGATCGCCACCCCCGACGCGACGAACGCCAGCACGAACCCGACGGCTGCGGGGTCGACCGTCAGGGGGACCCGCTCGCAGATCCGCACCATCCCCAGGAGGGCCAGGACGACGACGTCCGTGACGACCAGGGGAGCCGTGATCGGCCGGTCGGCCGAGGTCACCGCGTCGAGGCCGGTGGCCGTGAGGCCGAATCCCCCGACGAGGATCAGGCCGGCTGCGAGCCAGGCGGTGCTGTCGGACCTGGTCAACCGGTGGTGCAGATACAGGAAGATCCCGCTCACGACGGCAGCGCTGTGCAGCACCAGGCCGGCGGCTGCGGCCGCGGAGGGTGCACTGCGCGCCTCCGGCACGATCGCCTGCACGACGAGCTGCGGGACGACCACCACGGCCAGTGCGGCCGCGGCAGCGCCCCAGCCCCATGCACCGTCCGGATGCCGCAGCTCCTGGGTCCACTGGCTCATCACGTCTCACCCCCGGTTGGCGAGCCCTGGATCTTGAGCCGCCTCGTCTGACTCCGCGATCGAGCGGCACCCCGTCCGCACGACCCCGGCGGATCGTTCATTGCGCGACCGTAGGGGTCGGCTCCGAAGGCTTCGCGGAGCTTCGAAACCCGATACCCCAAATTGGTGAGGGCGGTGGAACCGCGGACGGACGTGGCGTCACCGGACTCCAGCGGTCCCGGCGTCCGGGAGCCTCGACAGCACCTGATGGGGGCAGGCGCGAGGCGGCACCGGGGTGGGCACAGCCCTCGCGTCGAGTCGCACCGTGACCGCCGGAGCCGGCGACACGATCACGATGACCGACGCGGTGCCGAACGTCGTCGGTTCGGTCCCGGAGTCCCCAATTTCAGGGGGTCTGGGGTTTCAGGGGACGACACCGTGCTCCTTCCGCACAGGATGGCGGGGCAGGCAGTACGGGGAGCGCCGTGGACGCTGGCCGTGGGCGTCGGAAGAGAGGCTCGGCACATGTCCCTCCAGTCCCATGTCGTCGTCACGGCGGAGCAGTGCCTGATCGCCGACACGGTCACCGCGGCCCTGGTCGCGTCGGGCCTTCGCGTCTCGCGGCTCCCGTGGCTCGTCGAGCCGAAGCCGCCGCGACCGCGCTCGGCCGACCCGGTCGATGTGGGGCTGATGTTGAGCGACCTCCGGCCGCCCGCGCGCCTCGCCGAGGCGCAGCGGCGCGTGCGTGCCACGCGCGTCCCGTGGCTCGTCCTGACGGGAGCGGTCCCGGGGCCGTTGTGGGGCGCGATGCTCGAGGCCGGGGCAGCCGCGGTGCTGCGCAACTCGGCCACCCTCGAGGAGGTCGGACGGACGATCGACCGGCTGCTAGCCGGTGAGCCCCTGATGGGCGAAGCCGAGGTCGCCGACCTCGTGCGAGCCTGGCACGTCGTCGAGCAGAACCGTCTCGCGGCGGTGCGGCGGGTGCGGTCACTGAGTACCCGCGAGGTCGCGGTCCTGGGGCTGATGCACGCCGGCGAGTCGGTCCAGCAGATCGCCGCGGTGCTCGACGTCAGCGAGTCGACGGTCCGCAGCCACGTGCGCTCGGTCCTGCAGAAGCTCGGGGTGAAGACGCAGCTGGCCGCGGTCGCCGAGTACGAGCTGGCGAGCAGAGACCCGGACCGCGACGGAGGCAGCTGCTAGCCGCCGCCGCGGCCGGCGTCTCAGGCGATGTTGCCGCGCAGCAGCCTCAGGTGCAGGTCCTGCGTCTCGCGCGAGGGATCCGCGCCCAGCTCGTCGGCCAGCTGCGCCCGATGGGTCTCGAAGAGGCGGAGCGCCGTCGCGACCTCGCCGAGCTCGGCGTGCGCCGCCATCAGCAGGCGGTGGGCCCGTTCGGACGCCCAGTCGATGCGCACGGCCCGCCCGGCGAAGTCGGCCGCCTCGCGGGCCTGTCGGGCGGCCAGAGCGCTCGCCGCGGCCTCGCACAGCATCTCGTGCCGGACCAGCGCGACGTGCTGGCGCGTCGCCACGGCCCACGTCGCGTCGTCGCTGTGCGCCCGGAAGTCGCCGGCGTAGAGCGTCTCGGTCGAACGGGTGATCGCGAGCACCTGGGAGTGGCGCCCGGTCCGCGCGGCGAGCGAGACGCGCCGCGCCGCGGCCAGGAACTCCACGACGTCGACCCAGGCGCCCTTCAGGACCAGTCCGTCGGGATGTCGGACGACGCAGTTGGTCCCGACGGCGCGGCGGATCTGGCAGCTCGCGGTCCGCAGGCTGCCGCGAGCCCGTTCCAGCGGCGCCTTGGGCCAGAGCTTCTCGATCAGGCCCTCGGGGCGTACGGGCCGCCCGTTCTCGAGGGCCAGCAACCGCAGGAGGTCCATGGTCTTGCCTGTGCGCAGCTCATCGATGGGCACCGGCGTGCCATCGGACCGCAGGACGCTCAAACCACCGAGCACGCAGATGCGGAAAGTCTCATACCTATCCATGAGTGCTACTCCCTGTGTTCCCCGAGCGCAGCACCTCTCCGACCGCTCCTCCAGTCGTACTCCCTGGTCGAGGAGGTCATGAACCCCTCTTCCGGGTGATTGTGGTACAGGTCCTATCTGCCCGAAGGTCCTAGTACCTCTCGCGGCCCGTCGTCCCCCGGCGCGTGCGTCAGTAGGCCCCGCGGTGGCGCAGGACCGCGCCCGCGGTCCGCGCGATGATGGCGATGTCCATGCCGATGGACCAGTTCTCCACGTAGCGGAGGTCGAGCCGTACCGACTGCTCCCAGCTCAGGTCCGAGCGACCGCTCACCTGCCAGAGCCCGGTGAGACCCGGCGTCACCGCCAGGCGACGGTGGGTGTCGGTGTCGTACTGCGCGACCTCGCTCGGCAGCGGTGGGCGCGGCCCGACGAGCGCCATCTCGCCGCGGAGGACGTTGATCAGCTGCGGGACCTCGTCCAGCGAGTAGCGGCGCAGCACCCGGCCGAACCGCGTGATGCGGGGATCGTCGCGCAGCTTGAACAGGACGTGCCCGGAGGTCTGGGCCGCGGCGAGCGCGGCCAGCCGGTCCTCGGCGTCGGTGCACATCGTGCGGAACTTCAGCATCGTGAACCGGGTCCCGTCGCGCCCGACCCGCTCCTGGCGGAACAGCGCGGGCCCGTCGGAGTCCAGCCTCACGACGACGGCGATCGTCACGAGCAGTGGAGCGAGGACCACGAGCGCCGCGGCCGCCGCGGTGCGCTCCCACACGGCCTTAGCGATGCGTCGCGCGCCGTGGAGCTGGGCGGGCCGCACGTGGATCAGCGGCAGCGACCCGGCTTGACCGAGGCGGGCCCGGCCCGGACCGAGCTCGCGGAGCCCGGTGCCGACGAAGAGCGGCGTCCCGGTGCGCTCGAGCTGCCACCCGAGCCGGCGCAGCTGCGCCGGGTCGACCTGGCGGCAGGGCACCACGATGACGGCGTCGGCGTCGTGGGCCAGGACGCAGTCCGGCAGGGCGTCCAGACCGCCCGCCACGGGTGCGTCGAAGGCCTTGAGACGCGGGTGCCCGGTCAGGCACACCGCCACCACGACGACGGGCGAGCCGGCATCGCGCAGCTCGCCGAGCATCTGCTCCACGCCGTGCCGGTGGCCCGCCACCACGACCCGCAGCGCCCGTGGGCGCTGGCTCGTCAGGGCACGCAGGGCGAACGCCGTCGCGCTCGTCACCGAGGCGAACGCGACCAGCCGGATCGGACCGACGTCGAGCCCGGCCAGCCCGGACATCGTGACGGCGAGGAACACCAGGACCAGGCCCGCTGCGACGGCACGCCGGAGGAGCTCGGCGCAGGGGAGCGCCGGGGCGGAGCCCCGGGAGAAGGCGCAGGCCAGCAGCACGACGGCCGCGACCACGAGGAGCGGGTCGGCGGGCCCGGCCACCGGGTTCAGCACCGAGGCCGCGACCGCGGCGGCGGCCAGGTCGGCCAGGTGCGTCGCCGCCGTACGCAGCCCGGGCGCCGCGGCCGCGTCAGCTCCGTGCCTCCTCCGGGAGGTCCCGGGCGGGTCCAGCGGAGCCGTGACCGGTGGGACGCTCGCCGCGTCCGGTCGGGTCGGCCACTCGATGGCGGGTGACGGTGCGGTCGCGACCACGGCGCCCACCCCTCTCGTCGAGCGCGGCCGGCTCGGCCACGGGAAGTGGGCTCAACCTAGGAACACCGCGCACCCGGTGGCGGTCCGCCGGGGGAACATCGACCAAATGGGGGACTCGGTCACTCACCCCGTGGCGGTGGCTGCCAGCGGGCGCGTCGGGCAGCACCCACTGCCGCGAGCTGGGAGGTCACCCCCAGCTTGGCGCGGATCGACTTCACCTGGGTGCGGACCGTCGCCTCGGAGACGTACGACGAGCGCGCGATGTCGCTGACGGGCACGCCGTCCATCAGCCGGCCGAGAACCTCGCCCTCTCGCCGGCTCAGCGAGGCGAGCGCGGCGCGCGTCTCGCGGATCCGCCGGTGCTCCTCGGCGTAGCTGGCGAGCAGGCGCTCGCGCTCGCCGCGGTCCATGGCCGGCAGGCCGGCCACCACGCAGCGGATGCCGCCGATGATCGAGTTGAGCTCGGCCCACTTGGGCACCACGGCGCGTGCCCCTTCCGCGAGGCACTGGCCGAGCCGGGACGGATCCCGGGTCGCCGACAGGACGACGACCGGGACGCCCTCCTCGGTGAGGGGCCGGACGAGCTGACCCCCGTCGGCCGCCGGTCCCAGGTCGAGGTCGAGCAGCACGACCTCGGGCCGCTGCCGGAGCACGGCCTGGAGGAGGGTGACATGGGTCGTTCCGGGCCCCAGCGCCGAGACCCGCTGCACCTGGTGGCCCTGGAGCGTGATCGCCAGGTCCAGCGCCTCGGCGAAGAGGTCGTGGTCCTCGACGATCGTGACCCGGGTCAGCCCGACGCCGCGAGGCATTCCTGCGGCCCCGAACTCGCGACCGGCAGCGTCAGGACGAAGGTCGCCCCGTGCCCGCCGGGCAGGTGGGACTCCAGCCCCAGACGGCCGCCCATCTCCCGGGCGAGGCGCTGGGCGATGCTGAGACCCAGGCCGTCCCCCGGCGATTGCGCTCCGCGCGCCCGCCGCTGGAAGAGCCGCGGCAGGACGTCGGCGTCGACTCCGGGCCCGTGGTCCGTGACACGCACCTCGACCTCGTCCCCGCGCCCGACGACCGTCACCTCGACGTCCTGGCCGGCCGCATGACGCCGGGCGTTCTCGAGCAGCACGTGCAGCGCCTCGGCGACGCTGTCCGGACGGCCGTGCACCAGGCATCCCGACGGGGACCACGCGACCGGGGAGCCGAGCAGTGCTGAGGCCTCCGCCAGGGGAGCGAGCTCGGCATCCAGGTCCACCGGGCCGGCCGGCTGTGGTTGGCCGGCAAGCAGGCGCGCCAGTCGTCCCATCTCCGCGTCGTGCAGGCGCTCCAGGTGGCGCCTGCGGTGGGGGCTGAGCTGACTGCACGGGTCGCGCAGGACCCGGTGCGACGCCGAGACCCCGGCGAGGGTGGCGCGCATCTCGTGCATCCGCTCGTGCTCCCGGACGAGGGCCTCCTCGGCGCGCTCCGCCCGCGCCCCCAGCTCGACGAGGGAGCCGAGCGGTGTCGGGTGGCTGCGTCCCTTCCAGCAGCACTCCATCGCCACGACGGCGAGCACGGGCAGCTGGGCGAGCAGGCACGTCACGGGGTCGGGGTGCGACCTGTCGGCGACCAGGGCGAGGACGTCGCCGGTGAGCGCGGCGGCGAGCGCCGCCAGTCCGAGCGAGCCGAGCAGTCGCCATCGGACCCGCCGGACGACGTCGTCGGACAGCCTGGGGGGCCGGCCTCCGGGGAGAGGTCGGCCGGTCGTCCCGGTGGCGGCGAGTCGCATCGTGGGCCCCCTTCTGCTGCCTGGCGCTGAGGCGCCATCAACCCACATCTGCGCCAAATTTCCGTCAAATGATCGTCAAACCGCCGGTGGGGATTCGTCAGGTCAACCGATTCCGCAACTGCTCGGATCGCCTCAGCGGTCGGGCAGGTCGACCTCGGCCGCGTGGGACTCCGCCTCACGCTGCCGCACCACCTCGGTCGCGAGGTCGCGGATGGGCAGCTGGGTGTCCTGGGACTGACGGCGCAGGAAGGCCATCGCCCGGTCGCTGGTGAGCCCGTAGCGCTCCATCAGCACGCCCTGCGCCTGGCCGATGATGCCTCGGGTGCGCAGCGCCTCCTCGAGGTTGAGCCGACGCTCGACCTCGTGCAGCGCCCATCCCGCCAGGCCCACGACCCAGGTGGCCGCCGGGAGGGGATGCGTCGCGAATGCGTCGGCCCCGTGGGCGTACAGCGCGAGAGCCGCGGCGCCACCGCTGAGCGCCGGAAGTCCGAGCACGAGCGCCGACCGGAAGCCCAGCCGAGCGGCGACGGCGTGCCACGCCGGCGCCCCGGGGTCGGCGCCGAGGCCGCGCAGCAGCAGGACCTCGCCCGGGACGAGGGGGGTCGTCCGGCTGGCGAGGGCGCCAGCGGCGCGTGCGGACTCCAGGCGGGACACGACCGGGTCGGTGGCGGCGAGCAGCTGGAGCCCGGCTCGACGTCCCTGCCGCACCAGTCCGGCGGCATCGGCGCCGAGGTGTCGTACGCCGAAGACGCTCAGGTGGGAGGAGGCCTCGGCGAGGCTCGCCGCGTCCGCGAGGCCCGTCAGAACCTCGCCCAGCGCGTCGTGCAGCTCCTGGGACGGCTCCCCCGGTCCCCCAGCGCCGACGGGTCGTTGTTCGATCACGTCACCCATCCCCGGATTGGCATCCGCCGGAAACTCTTGCACACGCAGGGAAGCGACGCGGGAGAAAGAACATTCTCAGCGGACGACCTGCGGCGCCGCGCCGGCCGACCGGCGGTCCGTCCACTCGTCGAGACGGTCCAGCCGGACGGCGGCCCACAGGTCCGCGCCGGCGCGCAGGTCGAGCCGCACGACGCTCTGCGTCTCCTCCCACCCGAGCCCGGCGACGGGGACCGTCAGGTGGTGCACGTCGTTGCGACCGACGTGGCGAAGCGACCAGCCGAGCGAGGCCATCTCGCTCGAGCTCCACCGGTCGTCGACCGAGACGTGGCGGGCGAGGAGGTCGATGAACTCGACCACCAGTCGCGGGCTGCTGCGCTGGTCCAGCGACTCCGCGGCCAGGTGGGCGAAGACCACCTGCTGGCGCCGGACCCGGTCGAGGTCGCCGCCGGGAAGGCCGTACCGCTGTCCGACGTAGTCGAGCGCCTGCTGCCCGTCGAGGCGGTGCTCGCCCGCGGCCCAGGTGATGCCCCGAGCGCTGTCGTGGACAGTCTCCGGGACGTCGACCGTGATCCCGCCGACCGCGTCGGTCAGCTCGCGGAAGCCGGTCCAGTCGACCACCGCGAGGTGGTCCACGTGCACGTCGGTGAGCTGTTCGACGGTCCGGACGGCGAGCGCGGGACCGCCGTAGGAGTACGCCGCGTTGATCTTCGACATGCCGTACCCCGGCACGTCGACCCACGAGTCGCGCGGCAGCGAGATCACCGTGACCTCGTCGCGGTCGGCGTCGATGTGGAGCAGCATCATCAGGTCCGACCGCTGGGCACCGGGTACCCACGCAGCAGCCTCGGCGGCGTCGCCCGTCGTCGCGACGTCCGAGCGCCGGTCGGTCCCGAGCAGCAGCACGTTCAGGGCTTCGGCGCCCGGCCCGCTGGACGGTCGCTCGGGACGGTCGCCGAGCGCGTCGAACACGCCCTCGAGGCGGTCGATCTCCCCCAGCTCGTGGCGCAGCCACAGCGTCGTGCTCGCGAGCAGTACGACGACGAGCGTCAGGCACACCGCCAGCCCCCACAGGGCGCGGCGGGTGGCGCGCGTCAGGTGCACCGTCATGGATCCCCCGTCCGTGTTCCTCCCGGCGTTCCTCCCCGGCGAGGACCATCGCCCCCGGGTGCGGTGCGGACGGCAGATGCCACGGCGGGTCCCCAATACTGGGGAGGTCGCCGCCGGAGCACGGAGCGGCGCGGAGGCCGGGGCTAGGTTCGGGGCCGACCGGTCGGGGACGCGACGGCTGCGGGTGCCGCTGGAGACGGCCATCGCGCCCCGGCCGGCGCCCACCCGAAGTGGCGGCGCAGCTCCCGGTTCCAACGGTTCGCGGGGAGGGCGGGGTCGAGCACGGCCATCCCCACGCAGTACTTGCTGAGGGACACCGGCCGCGAGCCCGCGCGACGCAGGGCGCGGTCGACGGGCGACCCGGCTCCCACGGTCTTCGACTCCACGAGCACGAAGTCGTCGAGCGGCCCGACGGTCCGGTCCCGTCCCTCGAAGCGCAGGTTCACGTCGCAGGTGACCCGGCTGCCCCGGGCGCGGTCCACCAGCGTCGTCCGGTGGTACGCCGTGGTCAGCACGGCGGTGAGGGGCGTGGTGACGCCGAGCTCGCCGAGGCGTTCGCGGGCCAGGGCGGACGCGTCCGCGTCGAGCTCGTGCCGCGCCGCCAACCGGTAGGGGTGGCGCTCCTTGACGGTCTCACCCCGGCCGCCGGTCCGCTTGAACTCGAGCAGGCACTCGCCGGAGTCCAGGTAGGCGCGCGTGCGGATCTTGATCCGCCGGCGACGACCGTGCGCGTGCAAGCGGTACGTCGCCAGCTCGGGGGTGTCGAAGTAGACCGACTCGTAGCGGAACAGGCGGAGGTCGCCGATCTGGAGCGCCGACAGCTCGCCCTCCAGTTGGCCGAGCACACGCACGAACAGGTCGAGCGGGACGACGTACTTGCGGTCGACCCGGGTCTGGAGCTCGGCGGTCGCCAGCACGGCCTCGAGGCTGACCGGAGGCAGGCGCGATACGGCCTCGGCCAACGCGGCCGCGGCGGATGCCGCGGTCACGACGACGGCAGGATCGTCGGTCCGGTCCCGTCGGGCCCGGACCGGTGCGGCCCGGTGCCGTTCCGCGTGGCGGCGGTCCTGATCAGCCCCTCCCCGACGAGGAGCGGCTCGGTGGGCTCGAGGACGGACGGCGCGGTGGGTGCGAGGACCTCCGGCGGGGCGAGCGGCTGAGCGGGCACCCGGTAGCGGAGGTCGACGATCGTCAGGTCCCGCACGAAGTCGAGTTCCTGCACGATGAGGTGGCGGACCTCCAGCCCGAGCCGGGTCTCGATATGGGCGCGCAGCGCCGCCTCGTCCGGGATCGCGGCGTCGAGCGTGAGGAGCTGGCGCCGCGCCCGGGGCAGGAGCCGCGGGTGGTCGGCGCAGAACATCACGAGCACGAGGAGCCCGATCAACACGGGCGGCAGGTAGGTGGGGCCGGCGGCGACGCCGGCCAGGAGGCCCAGTGCCAGCGCGACGAAGTAGTAGGCGATCTCCTCCTGGGTGATCGCGTCCGACCGCAGCCGGATGATCGACAGGATGCCGAACAGGCCGAGGCCGAGCCCCACGCCCACCGAGGCGTTCGTGAGCATCGCGGTCACGCTGAGGATCCCGATGTTCAGGGCGACGTACGCGAGCACGAGGTCACGCCTCTGGTGCCGGTGGAAGTACAGCGCGGCGACGATGGTGATCGCCACGACGTCACAGACGATCGGCAGGATGTGCAGTGGCATGTGGTCCCCTCCGAACTCTCGGTCCGACCGTAGGCGCCACCGGGTCCCGTGCCGTCACCAAATTGGTTCATCTTCCGTTCACCGCGCGGGTCCTGTGGTTCACCGGCGCGGCTCACCCGTCCTGGCGGAGGAGGATCGTCGCCATGGTCGCCGCTCCTGACGGCGCGTCGGCGACGGCCACCAGGCCGCCGTAGGGACCTGCGGGCACGCCGGCCGCCGAGTCGGCGAGCACGCTGCAGACCCGGCCGGTGTTGAGGGCGCACGTGGCCTGCCGCTGGGTGACGCCGTCCGGCAGGGCGTACGCCGAGGTGGCCGAGGACTTGTCCGCCCAGTAGGAGATCGCCCAGTCGCCCGCGTCCGCGGCGATCGTGGGCGTGGTGTGGGCGTTGCGAGAGACGGTCTCGCCGGCGGACACCATCTGCGGCGCCAGCATGTCGCCGGAGTACGCCGCGATGGTCAGCGTGTACTTCGCGGCGGCGTCCATCGAGAACCGGGCCGCACGGCCGGCGTCGGTCGCACCCGCGACCTTGGTGTACGTGTTCGTCTGCATCGTGCCGGACGTGACGGAGTCGATGAGCTGCCACCCGGTCACCCCGGTGCCCTCGCTGATCGTCCGGCTCGCGTCGTTGAGGCTCAGGACCATCACGAGCCGGTCGCCCGCCGCGGTCCCGGCCGGCACCAGCGCGTTCGGCGCGGACACGTTGCCCTGGTTGACCGAGCTGCCCACGAGGGCGATGGGCCGGGCGGCCGCGGGTGCGGCGATCCGGGTCGTGGTCCCCACGCCACCGTCGTTGTCGGTCACGGTCAGGCTGACGACGCGGGTCCCGCCGGTCCCGTAGGTGTGGTGCACCCCGGGCTCGGTCGTGGTGGCGGACTCGCCGTCGCCGAAGTCCCAGCTGTAGGAGACGATGCTGCCGTCGGTGTCGCCGGATCCGGCGGCGTCGGCCGTGCACTCCAGGTAGGTGCAGGCGACGGTGAACGCGGCGGTCGGCGCGGCGTTGTGGCGCACCACGGGCACCAGGACGGTCACGGCATCCACGGCTCCCTCGTCGTCGGTCACCGTCAGCGTGACCTCGCGCGTCCCGGAGGTCGCGAAGTCGTGGCCCGCGGTGGCTCCCGAGCCCGTCGCGCCGTCGCCGAAGTCCCAGGCCCACGAGACCAGCGAGCCGTCCGGGTCGGCGGAGCCGCGGCCGTCGAAGTCGCAGTCGGTCCCGTCGCAGGTGTAGGTGAACGAGGCGGTGGGCGCCTGGTTCGGGTCGATCGTGCGGAGCACCACCGCCCACGTCGTGGCCGTGCCGCTGGACACGTCCGCGGTGGCGACGAGCCCGCCGTAGCGGCCGGTCGGCACCGGTCCCGCCGAGTCCGCGAGCACGCTGCAGACGCGGCCGGTGCCGGTGCTGCACGCCGCCTGGCGACCCGTCACCCGCTCCGGCAGCGTGAAGCCGGTGGTCGCCGACGACTTGTCGGCCCAGGAGGAGACGACCCAGGCGCCCGCCGGCGCGTCGAGGAACGGGGTCGCGTGGCCGGCCCGGTTGACGGTCTCGGCGAGGTCGGCGTGCACGAGCAGGCCGGGCCGCACGCCGGAGTACGCCGCCACGGTCATCGTGTACTTCGCCGCGGCGTCCAGCGTCACGGTCACCTTGCGGCCGGCGTCCGCCGCGGTTGCGACCTTGGTGTAGACGCGCGTCTGCATGGTGTTGGAGGTCGTGGTGTGCAGCACCGTCCAGCCGGTGACGCCGTCCGGGTCCGACCACGTCCGTGCGCTCGAGTTGAGGCTGAGGGCCAGCAGCAGGCGGTCGCCCGCGGAGACCGTGGTCGGGACGGTGACGTTGGGGGTCGAGATGTTGCCCTGGCCGACGGCGCTTCCGACGTAGGAGACCGTGCTCGTCGCGGGCTCGCCCACGACCACCTCGGTCGAGGACGCCTCGTCGGTCGCGCCGTCGTCGTCGGTGACGACCAGGGTGACGGTGTACGTGCCCGGTGCGGCGTACGTGTGGGTCGCGCTGCTGCCCGACCCGGTCTCGCCGTCTCCGAAGTCCCAGGCGTGGTCGGTGATCGTGCCGTCGCTGTCCACGGACGCCGAGGCATCGAGCTCGCACGCGGTGTACTGGCAGGACACGTCGAAGGCGGCCGTGGGCGCCACGTTCGGCTTGACGACCGAGACCTGCCGCGTGACGGACGACGTCAGCCCGCCGTCGTCGGTGACGGTGAGCGTCACGCCGTACGTCCCGGTCTCGAGGAAGTCCTTCTGCGGACTCGGGCCGCCGGCCTCCTCGCCGTCGCTGAACGTCCACTCGTACGACGTGATCGAGCCGTCGCTGTCCGCCGAACCGCTCGCGTCGAAGAGGCAGGAGGTGCCGGTGCAGTCGTGGGTGAAGGCGGCCGACGGGGCGACGTTCGGCAGCACCGAGGCGAGGAACACCGCCCGCCCCCGCCAGTCCCTCGTGGCATCGGCGACCGACGAGGTGCCGGTGGGCGCGCCGTTGGCGAACGGGATCCTGAGCAGCTGTCCGGTGGTGGAGCTGACGACGTACAGGGTCCCCCCGTCGAGGAACATCCCGCGGGTGCTGGCCCACGCGATGTTGCCGCCGGCCGCGGTGCCCTCGATGCCGCCGACGATCCCGCTGTCGGGACTGAACCAGCGCCAGAACAGGGAGCTCTGGCCGCTCCGGGTGTAGTAGACGCGACCGTTCGCGTAGAACAGGCCGGTGACGGAGCTCAGCTGCCCGTACCACGTGGGCAGGACGCCGTTGTACGTCTGGCCCGCCGGTCCGCTACCGGTCGGGACCGTGCTCCAAAGGGGGTCGAGGTAGGGGTTGACGGCGACCGGGTCGCCGAACCGCTCGCCGTCGAAGGAGCGCCGGTACAGCATGCCGTCGGTCTGGCCGTAGAAGAGGGTGCGGCCCACCATCATGGCGCCGCGCACGTTGCTCCAGTCGAAGGAGCCGGTGCTGACGTCGCCCTGCGAGGTGATGGCACTGCCGGTGAAGTGCACGACGCTGGCGGTGCTGGCGTTCGGCCCCCTGGAGGTGTGGACGATCTCGATCGCGTTCACCAGCGGGTTGCCGGTGATGCGCGTGAAGTCGATGTTGACGGTGCCGTCGCTGACGACGTCGAACGACTTCATCGTGCCGCGGTTGACGCCCGGGTCGACGTTCGGGTCGTAGCTGGCCAGCTTCGTCACGCCGTCCACCAGCACGTTGAACCGGCGCGTCGAGGTCGACCTGCTCGCGAAGTAGAGCCGGACCTGGGTGGGCGTGCCGACGGCGACCGGGAAGCTCCACTGCAGGTCGGTGCCGCCCACGGGGTCGTTGCGCTCCGAGGTCCAGATGCCCAGCGGCGTCGACGCGCGCACGTTGACCAGGCTCGCGGCGGTGAGCGCGGTCTGCGTCGCCACGGTGCTGCCGGTGTTGTGGTACGGGCTGGGTGCCGCGCTCGTGTCGACCGCCCAGTCCGGCCCGTTGTCCGTCGCCGCGATCGCGGCGCCGCCGGCGTTGACCCGGTAGAGCACGCTGCTGGAGGCCAGCGGTGCGCCGACGTAGACGTTGCCGGGCAGAGCCCCGGTGATCTTCGACGCGGTGTCGTAGCCCTCGCTGTAGGGGAAGAACGCGAGGCGGGGCCGCTGGTAGCGGCGGTCGCCGATCCAGTCGGTGTCGCTGACGACCCAGACCCCGGCATCGGTCTCGTAGATCTCGTACGCCGCCTCGCCCCGGGGATTGCGCCCCGGGTTCCACTTCAGCGGTACGCCGCTCTGCGGGTCGAGCGCGACCAGCCCCGGCCGCGGCACGGCGCCCTGGGCGGCCCGGTCGGACCCGCTGGGGTTGTTCATCCAGCGGTTGTGCCCTCCGACGTAGACCGCCGACCGGGTGATCTCGACGCCCCACAGCGTGTCGCCGCCGGGGGTGTTGGTCCACGTGGGCGTCAACGTGGTGCCGACCGCGTAGGTCTCGAAGCGCGCGGCCGTGTCGCAGAGCGTGCCGCTGTGCGGGCCGCCCGTGGTGGCGACGACGAAGTAGGAGCCGTCCGGGGACATCTCGACGTCGCGCATGTAGCTGTCGAAGGCGCTGGGGGAGCAGAGGGGCGTGTAGCCGGTGGTGTACCAGTCGGCGGCCACGGTCGCGGTCGGGCCGGTCAGGTCGAGCATGACGATCTGGTCCCGGGTCACGCCGCCGACGGTGCGGAAGTTGCCGACGACGACCATGCGGTCGCCGGACGGGCTGAGGGCGGCCTCGCGCGGGCCGATCGACGCCTGCGCGCCGGTGCCGGTGTTGTTGTGGTGACCGGTCGCGACCAGGTCCATGAAGGGGTCGAGCGCTCCGGTGGTGGCGTTGAGCGTGACGAACTGCCCGTGGTCGACGCCCCCGACCTTGCGGAAGTAGCCGCCGATGAAGAGACGGCCGCCCGGGAGCAGCTCCATCGTCTGGATGCCGCCGGACGTACTCGGCGCCTTGAACGACGAGACGGCCTGGCCGGTGGTGACGTCGAGCAGCTGCAGGTGGTTGGGGCCCAGCCCGTTGATCTTGGTGAAGTCGCCCGAGACGTACACCGTGCCGGGGATCGGTCCGGGCAGCAGCTGCTGCACCGGCCCGTCGACGGTGGGGTGGAAGGTCTGGCTGACCAGCCCCGTGGTCGCGTCGAAGGCGACGAGGTTCTGGCGGGCGTGCTGCGGCCCGTTCATCGGGTCGGCGACCGTCGTGAACGAGCCGCCGGCGACCATCGTGTCGCCCACCTGGACGACCTTGTAGACCTGCCCGTCGAGGATCCACGGGGTCCGCTTCGACGGCACGTCGCCGGGCATCCGGGCGGGCGCCGGCGCCACCGAGGCGGCCGCGAGCCGCGCGTCGGCAGGGGCGCTGCCGCCCAGGGCCCCCAGGACGCCTGCCACGACAGCGAGGACGAGACCGAGGACCAGTGATCGACGTGCGCGCATGGCGGACCTCCTCAGGTGCCTCGAACAGCATCAGAGGGCACCGAGGGCGGGTTCGGAACGGGCGCCGCGGGGGCTGACCAATTTCGGTGAACTGCCGCCGGTGCGCCCGGCCGCGCCGAGGCCGGATGGGACTGTCGCGGTGGCTAGCGCATGCTGGCGCGACCGACTGCCTTGGGGAATTGCGATGACCATGCTCCGCCACGACCTGTCCCGAGTACGCCACCCGATGGTGTCCCTCCTGCTCACCTTCGCGGTCGGGGTGCTGACGGCTCTCGCGGCGGTGGTGACCTCGACGACCCCGGCGCAGGCGGCGGACGCGATCACGTTCCGGGCGAGCGCGCAGGCGGCGTGGAACCAGACGACCGCACGGGTGACGATCCCCGCGTCGGTGCGGGAGACCGACGGCATGCTGCTCTTCGTGACGGCCAACACCAACGCCACCGTCACGACACCGCCGGCCGGCTGGACGCTCGTCGGCTCGCGCCTGGCCAGCACCGACACCGAGACCTTCCTCTACTCCCGAGTGGCGACCGCGAACGACGCCGGCCGCAACGCCGCGGTCACGTTCTCGGCCACCACGAAGTCGACGATGAACCTGCTCGCCTACGACGGGACCGCCCTCGACGACCCGATCGACACCTTCGCCTCGGCCGCCGAGGTCAGCCCCGCCAAGGCGGCGCACACCACCCCGGGCGCCACCGTCGCCACCGCCGGCTCCTACGTCGTCTCCTACTGGGTCGACAAGTTCGCCCAGGAGACCAACGGCTGGACCCTCCCGGCGGGCCAGACCCAGCGCAGCATCATGTCCGGTGTCGGCGCGGGCCGCATCTCCGCGGTGGCGTCCGACACCAACGCGCCGGTGGCTGCGGGCGCCAGCCCTGGCCGGACCGCCACCAGTGCCGTGTCCACCGTGAAGGCGACCATGTGGACCGTCGTGCTCGAGGCCGACCAGACGGCGAACCCCAACGTGGCCCCCGTGGCGTCGTTCACGGTGAGCTGCCCGACGGCGACCTGCACGGTCGACGCCTCGGGCTCGTCCGACACGGCTCCCGGCACCATCACGTCCTACGCCTGGGACTTCGGCGACGGCACGACCGGCACCGGGGTCAGCACGACCCACACGTACGAGACCGGGGGCGCCAAGACGATCACGCTGAGGGTGACCGACAACCAGGGCCTCGAGTCCGCGCCGGCCACGCGCACGGCCAACCCCGTCGTCAGCACACCCGGCGCCGGCGTCCCGGGGCACACGCGTCTGGTGCCGGACCGGCCGCGTGCCAACACCCCGCGCATCAGCAACGGCGAGATCTGGGACATCGAGGTCGTCCCGCAGCTCAACCGCGTCTTCATCGCGGGCAGCTTCACCTCGCTCGCCAACACGGTGGCACCCACGACCACGATCAACCAGGCCGGTCTGGCGAGCTACAACCTGACCACCGGGCTCATCGACACCAACTTCCGGCCGTCGTTCAACGGTGGCGTCGCAGCGGTGGAGGCCAGTCCCGACGGGACCAAGCTCTTCGTCGGTGGCTCGTTCAACACCGTGAACGGCGTGACCAAGCAGAAGGTCGCGAGCCTCAACCCCACGACCGGCGCGCCGCTGAGCACGTTCGGCTTCACCAACAACACCAACAACCAGGTGCAGTCGCTCGCCGCGACCAACGACACGCTCTACGTCGGCGGGCGGTACACGCGCGTCAACGGCGTGCTCCGCACCGGTCTCGCCGCGGTCAACGCCGCGTCGGGCGTCGTCGACCAGTCCTTCGACAACAGCCTCTCGGGAGGCATCGGCGTCAACGGCCAGCTCGGGGTCCCGCAGCTGAAGCTCACCCACGACCTGAGCAAGCTGCTCGTCATCCACACCGGTCGGCAGATCGACGGCCAGGACCGGTTGGGCATGGGCATCATCGACACCGCGACCGAGCAGCTGCTGCCGTGGCGCAGCACGCTCTGGGACGAGAACCTGGCCCGGGTCGGTGGCGTGACGCGCATCTGCTGCGGTGACATCGCTCCCGACGACTCCTACTTCGTGGTGAGCAGCGGCTCGGGAGGCGACGCTCCGCCGATCAGCGACACCGTGATCGCGTACCCGCTCGACGCGGCGTCGCTGGAGGATCCGGACGTCCAGCCGCTGTGGATCGCGCGGCACTTCGACAGCATCTACTCCGTCGCGATCACCGAGGTCGCCGTCTACGTCGGCGGGCACTTCCAGTTCATCGAGTCCCCGAGCTCGGACGAGCCCTACCCGGGCCTCGACAACGTCGGCTACGGCACCGGCCAGGGCCTGGCCGGCTACGGGCTGGGCGACCAGGTGGTGCGCCGCGACCACATCGCCGCCCTCAACCCGGTCGACGGCCGGTCGCTCGAGTGGAACCCGACCGGAGGGTCCAACTCGTTCGAGGGCGACAAGGCGATGGAGGCCACCCCCCGCGGGCTGTTCGTCGGCGGCGACGGCATGTGGAAGGGCGGGGTGAACACCGGACGCGTCGCGTTCTTCGACTTCAACACCGTGACCTTCCCGCCGGCGTTGCCCGACACCACGATCACGACGCCCATCGAGGGCCGCGTGGTGGCCAACAACGTGCCGTTCGACATTACCGGCACGGCGCGGGTCGCGACCGGCACCGTCGGCCGTGTCCAGGTGCAGGTCCAGGACCGGGAAAGCGGCCAGTACCTCCAGGACAACGGCACCGCGTTCACGACGTTCGGGGCCACGGCCAACACGCTGAACGCCACGCTCGGCGGGTCGGGCACCACCCGGACCTGGTCGATCCCGGCCACGATCACGACCAACCGCAACCTGATCGTCTCGGCGCAGGCGTTCACCGCCGCCACGGGTGGCACGGGTGACTCGACCCGGGCGACCAAGAAGTTCGAGTCGTTCAGCACCGACGACCAGACGCCGGCGACGTCGATCACCGGTCCCAGCGGCGTGCAGACGTCCACGACCTTCACGATGACGGGCACCGCGAACGACGACCGCGGCGTCAACCGGCTCACGTACTGGTTCCGTGACGAGCAGCAGCGCTACCTGCAGGACGACGGCACGGTGGACGACATCTTCAACACCTTCGGCGGAGAGCCCGACGTCATCGGCGCCACCAACGCGACCTGGTCCTACGAGGTCACCCTGCCGCACGAGGGCGTGTGGCGTGGCAGCGCGACCGCCGTCGACACGGCGGGCCAGGCCGACCTGCGTAGCGCGACCCGGGACTGGACGGTCGACTCCAACGCCGTCGCGCCCACCGTCGCGATCGCGCAGCCGGTGGAGATGACCCCGCCGTTCACCGTCCCGCCGGTCACCGTGCAGCCCGGCAGCCCGATGACGTTCTCGGGCACGGCGACCGACGACGAGGGACTCAAGAACGTCGAGGTCACACTGCGCAACACCTCGACCGGGCAGAACCTCAGCAACGACTGCAGTTGGGGCACCAACGTGTCGGCCGGGACCTGCCGGATCTCGCCGGTCGACATCAGCGGCTTCAGCTACAACTGGAGCTGGACGACACCGTTCAACCTCTCGCCGGGCACGTACACGTTCACGGTGCGGGCGACCGACGACGACAATCTGACCACGGCGACCGCGAACCGGGGCTCGCTCACCATCAACGCCCAGATCGCGGGTGACCTGCCGCCCGACGCGACCTTCCCGTTCACCGCACCGACCGACGAGTCGCTCGTCGTGAACCTCGCGGGCACGGCGACCGACGACATCGGGGTGGACAAGGTTCAGGTGCTGCTCCAGGAGCGCGACACCGGCCGCTACCTCCAGCCCAACGGAACCATGAGCGCCACCGCCACCTGGCGCGATGCCACGCTCGGGACGCCGGGCGGGACCAGCACGACGTGGTCCCTGGGCACCCTCACGCTTCCGACCGGCGGCAGCTGGCGGTTCACGATGATCGTGTTCGACACCAGCGGCCAGCAGGACGCCTCCCCGGCGGCCGCGGTGAACTACGCCGCCTACCCGAACGACGACCCGCCGGCGCTGTCCGACACCCTGGGGCAGCCCCAGACCGGCGCGTCGTTCACGGACGGCAAGATCGTGGTCACCGGCCGCGCCGAGGACGCGCCCAACGGCGACGTGGGCATCGCGCAGGTCCAGGTGGGCGTGGTGAACGCCGCAGGCCAGTGGATGAGCTCGACCGGCACCTTCACCAGCACGACGCCGAGTTACCGGACCGCGTTCCTCAACAGCCCCGGCAGCGCCGGCTCGAACTACTCCTACACGACACCCGCCATCGCGTCCGGCACGTACACGGTGCGCGTGCGCCCGGTCGACATCCACAACCAGATCGGGGTGGAGCGGGTCTCGACCGGCGTCACGGTGTCGCAGCCGTCGAACAACCCGCCGACGGCCAGCTTCACCTACTCGTGCAACCAGAACGTGTGCTCCTTCGACGGTCGCGGGTCGACCGACGAGAACACCAGCTCGCTGGTGTACACGTGGACGTTCGCCGGGTCGGGCACCACGACGAACGGGACCGGAGCCCTGCCGACCAGGACCTGGACCGCTCCGGGAACCTTCGCCGTCACGTTGACGGTGCGCGACGAGTGGAACGTGACCAGCGCACCCGTGACTCAGAACGTGACGATCACGGAGCCCTCCGGCAACGGGGCACCGGTCCCGACGTTCACCCGCAGCTGCACCGGGCTCACCTGCTCGGTCACCAGCTCCGGGACGACCGATCCGAACAACGACCCGATCACCTACACCTGGGCCTGGGGCGACGGGACGCCGAACACGGTGACCACGTCGACGAACGTCCAGGCCCACACGTACGCCGCAGCGGGCACCTACACGATCACGCTCACCGCGGCGGACGGCTGGGGCAAGTCGGCCTCGACGACGCAGAACGTCACGCTCTCGGAGCCCGCGACCAACACCGCCCCGACGGCGACGTTCACCGCGAGCTGTGCCTCGTTCACGGTCTGCCAGATGAACAGCACTGGCACGTCGGATCCCCAGGGGGACGCCATCCGGTACACGTGGAACTGGGGTGACGGCACCGCGGACACGACGGGCACGAACGCGGCCTCGGCCAACCCGTCGCACACGTACAACACGCCGGGCACCTACACGATCACGTTGACGGCGTCGGACGTGTGGGGCAAGGCGGGCACGGCGACCCGGGAGGTCACCATCACCGAGCCGGCCGGCAACAACGCGCCGACCGCCGTGATCGCCTCGGGCACCTGCACGTCGTTCACCACGTGCTCGATGAGCGCGACCGGCAGCAGCGACCCCGACACGGCGGCCGGGGACGGCATCCGCGACTACGTGTGGAGCTGGGGTGACGGCACGCCGGACACGACGGGCACGTCGGTGAACCAGTCGCACGTGTTCCCGGTCGCGGGCACCTACACCGTCACCCTGCGGGTGGTCGACAAGTGGGGCCGGGCGAGCGCGCCGGTCACGACCAGCGTGACCACGCAGGTCGAGCCGGCGGGCAACAACCCGCCCACGGCGACGTTCGCCCCCAGCTGCAGTGGCCGCGTCTGCCTGATGAACGCGACGTCGTCCGACTCCGACGGCGGCATCCGCGGCAGCTCGTGGACGTTCGGCGACGGCACGACGAGCACGTCCACGAACCCGTCGAAGACCTACGCGGCGGCCGGGACGTACACGATCACGCTCGTGGTGACGGACAACTGGGGACGCAGCACCACCGTCACCCGGGAGGTGACCGTCACCTAGGCCGGGCCGTGCTCAGGGAGGGGCTGTGGACCACGTGTCCACGGCCCCTCTCCCGTGCCGCGACGATGCGACCCGTTCCACGCGTGCCCAAACGTGGGGTTCCGTCGCCGGCAGAAGTGTCCTAGAGTCCGGGCCGTTTGGAGTGTCCGGGCGGTTGGGCCGGGGGGCCTTCACCGGTCCGGACGAGAAAAGAGACGGAGCACGCGCACGACCGGCGTGCCCGGCTGTCCAGAGGACGGTCTCCGGCGCCAGCTCGGGTGGGAGGCCGCCTGCCCTCGTCGGAAGGTCCCCCCATGGAACAACTCTCTCGTCGTCGCGCCCTGCAGCTGGTCGGAGCCGGCGCCGTCGCCGGCCCAGCCACCTCCGTCGCCGTCGGAGCCTTCGCTCCCGGCCCGGCCGCGGCCCTCGGGCCCCGCCGGCCCGGCACCGGCCTCAAACGCGCACTGAGCCAGGGCACCACGCTCATCGGGATGAGCGCGCCCGCTCGCCAGTGGGAGCAGCGCTCCCGCGAGGTCGGCCCCGGTCTGACGGCCCGCCGCATCTTCGCGAACCTGGCGAAGGGCGCCTCAAGCCAGATCCGCCTGGTCGAGGAGGCGCACGCCGCCGGCCAGCTCCCGGTCATCTCCTACAAGGTGGGAGGCGACGTCGCCGGCGCCGTCGCGGGCCGGTTCAACGAGGCCGCCCGGCAGGCGGCGGCCAGGCTGGCGTCCTATGACAAGCCGACGGCCGTGACGTTCTGGCACGAGCCCCACGGCGACATGACGCCGGAGGAGTACGTCGCCGCCAGCAAGCAACTGCTGCCCGAGTTCAAGCAGGGCAAGCTGCGCGTCGGACCGCTGCTCAACGGCTGGCTGCTGGACCGTCAGGTCTCGACGTTCGCCTCCTACGCCCCCGACGAGATGTTCGCGATCTGGGACTGGTTCGGGATCGACACCTACGAGTCCGGGTCCATGGAGGAGCCCGGTGACAGCAAGCCCGCCGCGCGGGTGCTGGCGGCGCGCCAGTTCCTCACGTCCCGCGGCCAGGTCCACGCGCTCGGCATCGGCGAGTACAACGGCTACAGCGGCGAGACCATCGCCGCGGTCGGCGAGGCGCTGCTGAGCACCCCGGACGTCTGGTTCGGCTGCATGTGGAACGCCAACGGCAGCGGCAAGGGCTACGTCCTCGAGGGCGAGCGCCTGAAGGCGTTCCAGGACACGCTGGCCGACCCGCGGAGCGCGATCCCGCGGGTCTGACCGATGGCGCCGGCCCGGGTTCCGGTCAGCGCGGGACGACCACCGTCGAGCGGGCGGACGCGGGACCGGTGCCGACGCCGTTGATGGCGACGACCTCGAAGCGGTAGTTGCCGGCGGGCAGCGTGAACTCGCGCTGCCGGACGAGCGGTCCGAGGACCCGCGAGGTGGTCCGCGAGAGCACGGTGGCGTTGGGGTCGGTGGAGCTCATCTGCAGGGCGGTGACCTGGTAGCCGGTGATCGCCGATCCACCGTTGCTGGTCGGTGGGGTCCAGCGGGCGATCGCGGTGAGCGCGCCGCCGACGGCGCCCTGGCTGGGTGCGCCGATGACCGGCGGTCCGGGCACGGTCGCGGTCGCTGCCGGCGTGACCGGGTTGGAGAGCGCCGAGTAGGGCCCGGTGCCCGCGCTGTTGGTGGCGGCGACCTGGAAGCGGTACGCCGTGCCGTTGGTCAGCCCCGTGACGAGCAGGCTGGTCGCGTCGCCGGCGGCCGGGCGCAGCGCACCGACCTGGGTGCCGGCGCTGTTGACCACGCGGACCTGGTAGCCGGTGATCGGTCCGCCGCCGGTGCTGCCCGGCGCGGTCCACCTGACGGTCGCCGAGGCGCTGCCGGGCGTCGCGGTGCCGATGGTGGGAGCCCCTGGTGCGTTGACCATCACGCCGCCGTTCGCCCGGCCCGGGGATCCCGTCCCCGCCGAGAGCGCCCAGTTGGCGCCGACGTTGTTGTCGGAGGCGGGGTTCGTCAGCTCCAGGGACTGTCCCGAGGTCGGCGTGGGCCACCCGGCGCCGCCGTAGGTCACGGTGTCGGCGGTCGAGCCGTCCGCGCGGGTGAGGGTGAGGGTGCCCGTGGCGGCGAGGTTGCCGTCGTAGCGGTCGCCCACGAAGACGCCGGTCCCGTACGCGGCGGCGAACCCGGGGTCGTTGCTGACGAACGTCATGGTCTGCTGCGGGAGGATCACGGTGCCCGGCTGGACGTCGAGGTCGATCGCCCCGGTCACGCTCCAGTCGGAGATGTCGATGGCCTGCGCGTGGGGGTTGTAGAGCTCCACGAACTCGCCGGCGTCACCACCGGCCGGCGAGTGCTGGATCTCGTTGATCACGATGTCCGGACTCGCCGGCTGGATGCCCGGGACGCGGGCGTCCTGGGCGAAGGCGGTACGCCGGTTGGCGATGCCCTTGAAGAGCAGGTTGCGCTGCTGGGCGTAGCTCTCGTTCTCGTCGTAGGCCCACCGGGCGAAGTCGAGCGCGATCTCGGGCTGGGCGACGCCGACGACGGCGTCGTACAGCGCCTCCATCCGACCGGTCGCCAGCAGGTCGTCGACCAGCGTCCGCAACCGGCGGAAGTACATCTGCTGCCAGTCCTGGGACGCGAAGAGCGCGACCATGACCGGGTTGTTGCGGTCGCCGGGCTCCGCGGGCGTCACGAAGTTGCTCGGGGTGAAGCAGCACTTGTTGCCGAGCGTGTGGTCGAGGTCCCACGGGAGCATGGACCAGCGCATCGTGTCCGGGTCCCGGGTGAGGTAGAAGTTCTTCGTCGACGAGTCGACGTGCTGGATGATCGAGGTCACGGCCGCGTAGTTGATCAGCTGAGGGAGGTCGACGTTCGTCAGCAGATAGCTCCGCTCGGCGCTCCCCTCGAGCGCGATGCCGTCGAGGAAGGACTGCAGCGGGGCGTAGTCGCCGTCGTCCGGAGTCTTCTTCTCGAACCGCCGGTTCGGCAGCGGCACGGTCGGGTCGAACGCGTTGATGTTCGCCTTGAAGAACTGGTGATCGTCGTACCCCTCGCGCTCGCGCCAGGTGCCGTCGTACAGGTCGAGGTAGTTGTAGATGCCCTGGAACGCGCCGTTGCGCTGGGTCCGCACGGGGAACACCTGGGTGTTGATCACGCCCGCGCGCCGGTAGGCGTCGAAGCCGAGCATCGACCGGCCGTGGGCGACGTCGCTGACGTCGGCCTGCATCGCGAACTCGTCGACGGGCTCGACGAGGAGACCGGGCATGTCGAAGTCATGGCCCTGGGGCATCTCGAACTTCCAGTTCGGCTTCACCGAGGTCTCGGAGCCCTGGCCGCGGATGTTCACGAGGACGTTGTCGTAGACCGTCGTGCCGTAGGCCAGGACCGCCGGTCGGATGATGTCCTCGGTCGGCTGGCCGGTGATCGCGTTGTAGTCGGCATCCGCGATGAACCAGCGGAAGATCGGGATCGCCGACGTGATCCCGTCCTGCACGACGACGCCGCGGAAGCCGACGGTGTCGTCGACCCGGGGCGAGCGGTTCGTCCCGTTCGCGTTCGTCGCCTCCACGCGGTAGCGGATGAGATTGCCCGCTGCGGAGCCCGGGATGGTGGCGCTGAAGGTGTCGCCGCCCGTGCTGGTCATCGGGACGGTCTGCTCGGCACCGAAGTTGACGCGGTAGCGCACCAGGGCGCTCGTCTGCCCGGTGATGGTCGCGGCCACCGTGACCGCCTGGTTCGGCGCCGGGCTGTCGCTGCTGACGGTCACCCCGCTGATCCGCGGGGCGAGCCCCGTGCGGCGCACGGAGTTCGCGGCTCCTGCCGTGTGGCCGGCCGCGTTCGTGGCGGCCGCCCAGTTGACGAAGTCGTTGTTCTCCAGGGTGGCGTCGATGAGCTCGAGCGACGGGCCGAGGCCGTCCGCCCGGATCGGCCACGGGTCGACGTCGAGGAAGCTGACGGTGTCGATGGTGGTGCCGCCGGCGTCGCGAAGGGCGACGGTCTCACCGGAGTTGGACAGGTTGCCGCCGTAGACGGCGGCGGGGGCGAAGCCGTACGTCGCCTGGAACTGCGCGGCGTCCTTGGCGACGACGAGGTAGCCGCCGGCCGCGATGGTGGTCCCGGTGGGCAGGGCGAGCGTGATGCCGCTGAAGGTCCAGCCGGACAGGTCGACGGGGGTGGTGCCGCGGTTGTGGAGCTCGAGGAAGTCGTCCCCGTCGAGGTCGGACAGAGCGTGGTACATCAGCTCGTTGATCACGACGTCGGTCGGAGCGGCCGACGCCGGGGGCGCTCCGGTCGCCACCAGCCCGGCGGCCACCACCGCCGCCGCGGTCAGGAGTGCGGTTCGCTTCGCGGGGCGCGTGGACATGGCTTCTCTCCCTCAGCGCGGGACGACGTTGGCCGAGCGGGCGGACGGCGGGCTGGTGCCGATGCCGTTGATGGCGACGACCTCGAAGCGGTAGTTGCCGGCCGGAAGGGTGAACTCGCGCTGCCGCACCGCGGGTCCGAGGACCCGCGAGGTGGTCCGCGAGAGCACGGTGGCGTTGGGGTCGGTGGAGCTCATCCTCAAGGCGGTGACCTGGTATCCGGTGATCGCCGATCCACCGTTGCTGGTCGGTGGGGTCCAGCGAGCGATCGCGGTCAGCTCACCGCCGACGGCGCCCTGGCTGGGCGTCCCGATGACCGGCGGTCCGGGCACGGTCGTGGTGGCGCCGGGGGTGACGCCGTTGGAGAGCGCGGAGTAGGGGCCGGTGCCGGCGCTGTTGGTGGCGGCGACCTGGAAGCGGTACGCCGTGCCGTTGGTCAGCCCCGTGACGAGCAGGCTGGTGGCGTCGCCGGCGGCCGGGCGCAGCGCGCCGACCTGGGTGCCGGTGTTGTTGACCACGCGGACCTGGTAGCCGGTGATCGGTCCGCCGCCGGTGCTGCCCGGCGCGGTCCAGGTGACGGTCGCCGAGGCGCTGCCCGCTGTCGCCGTCCCGATCGTCGGGGCCGAGGGCACGGTGACGACGGGCGCCCCGTTGGTCGGCACGCCGGGCGTGCCCGAGCCGCTGGAGAGCGCCCAGTTGGCCCCGTTGTCGTTGTCCGCGGCCGGGTCGCTCAGCTCCAGCGACTGGCCCGCGGTCGGCGCCGGCCACCCGGCGCCGCCGTAGGTCACGGTGTCGGCGGTGGAGCCGTCCGCGCGGGTCAGGGTCAGGGTCGCGCTCGGGGCGAGGCTGCCCGCGTAGCGGTCGCCGACGAACACCGTCGGGCCGTAGGCGCTCCGGAAGGCCGGGTCGTTGCTGACGAAGGTCATCGCGGACTGGGCCGGGATCACCGTGCCGGGCTGGACGGCGAGGCTGATGCCACCACCGATCGTCCAGCGGGAGATGTCGATGGCCTGAGCGTTCGGGTTGTACAGCTCCACGAACTCGGCGGTGTCACCGCTCGCCGGCGAGTGCTGGATCTCGTTGATCACGATGTTCGGGGCCGCCGGCTGGTTGCCCGGCACCCGCGAGTCCGTCGCGAAGATCGTGCGGCGGTCCGCGAGGTCGTTGAACAGGCGGGTGCGGAAGGTGTTGTACGTCGTACCCGCCGGGTACGGCCACGCCGCGATGTCCAGGGCCGCGGTCGGCTGGGCGGACGAGAGCCGCGCGTCGTAGAGAGCCTCGAGCCGGCCACTGGCGAGGATGTCGTTGACCAGCGTGCGCAGCCTGCGGAAGTACATCGCACGCCACTCCGGCTGGGCCAGCAGGGCTCGCATCAGCGCGCTCGTGTTGTCGCCCGCCTCGGCCGGTGTCACGAACGTGCTGTCGACGTTGCAGCAGCCGTTGCTCCAGGTGTGGTCGAGATCCCAGGGCAGGATCGACCAGCGACCGGTCACGGGGTCCTGGGCCAGGTAGAAGTTCTTCGACGAGGAGTCGACGTGCTCGACGATCGCGGTGACCGCCGCGTAGTTGATCAGCTGGGGCAGGTCGGCGTTGGCGAGCAGGTAGTTGCGCTGCGCCGCGCCCGTGAGGCGAACGCCGTTCACGAACGCGGCGATCGGGGCGAAGTTGTTGTCGTCGGGCGACTTCTTGCTGAACTGGACGTTGATCGGCCGGGTGCTGAACGCGCTCGTCTCTGCCTCGTAGAACTGGTGGTCGTCGTACCCCTCGCGCTCGCGCCAGGTGCCGTCGAAGACCTCGTTGAAGTTGTAGAGGGCCTGGAAGGCCCCGTTGCGCTGCGCGCGGACCGGGAACATCTGGTGGTTCACGATGCCGGCGCGCTGGAAGGCCTCCCACGAGATGATGCTGCGCCCGTGCGACTTGTCGCTCCAGTCGGCCTGCAGGTCGAACTCGTCCACGGGGTCGGGGAGCAGGCCGCCCATGTCGAGGTCGTGGCCCTGCGGCAGGTGGAACTTCCAGCTGACCTTGGGATCGCGCTGCGAGGCGTGCCCCTTGATCTCCATCTCGACGTTGTCGATGACCTGACCGCCGTAGGCGATCGCGCCGAACCGGGTGATCTCCTCCTCCGGGTTCGCCACCATGAGGTTGTAGTCGGCGTTGGAGATGAACCACTCCAGCACCGGGATGGCGCTCGTCAGGCCGTGTGGCACCACGAGGCCGTGGTAGTCGGTGGTGTCGTCGACGCGCGGGCTCCGGCTGGTCGTCACGGAGTTCGTCGCCTCGACCCGGTAGCGGATGAGCGTCCCGGCCGCCGCGCCGGGGATCGTCGCCGAGAACGTGTCGCCGCCGGAGGCCGTCATCGCGACGGTGACCTCGGCGTTGAAGTTCAGGCGGTAGCGCAGGACCGCCGTGTCCTGGCCGGTGATGGTCGCGGTCACCGTCGTCGACTGGTTGGCGACCGGCACGGCCGGGCTCGCGGCCAGGCCGGTGATGCGTGGGCCCAGCCCGGTGCGGCGCACGGAGTTGGGGGCGCCGGCCGTGTGGCCCGCGCCGTTGGTCGCGGCGGCCCAGTTCAAGGAGTCGTCGTTGTTGAGGCTCGCGTCGATCAGCTCGAGCGACGGGCCGAGGCCGTCCGGGGTCGACGGCCACGGGTCGACGTCGAGGAAGCTGACGGTGTCGATGGTGGTGCCGCCGGCGTCGCGCAGGGCGACGGTCTCGCCGGAGTTGGCGAGGTTGCCGCCGTAGACGGCGGCGGGGGCGAAGCCGTACCTCGACTGGAACTGGGCGGCGTCCTTGGCCACGACGAGGTAGCCGCCGGCCGCGATGGTGGTCCCGGCAGGCAGGGTGAGCGTGATGCCGCTGAAGGTCCAGCCGGAGAGGTCCACCGGGGTGGTGCCGCGGTTGTGGAGCTCGAGGAAGTCGTCGCCGTCGAGGTCGGAGAGCGCGTGGTACATCAGCTCGTTGATCACGACGTCGGTGGGCGCGGCCGTCGACGGCGGAGCGGTGACGGCCATCGTCGCCATGGCGAGGGTTGCGGTGATGGCCACCCGTGCAGCCAGCAGTGAACGTGGTGAGCGCATGCCTAATCCCTCCGTGGACTGTCCCCAGGTCCTTTGGCCCGAACGCTAGGTCGGACCCTCGGAGGGCTCATCGCCGAAATCAGGGAAAGACCTGCGGGGGCTCAGATCCCGGCCGCCGCGCTCGCGGCTCGGCGGTCCGGGCGGCGTCGGAGAACCGTGCCGAAGACCTCGAGGCCGAGGGCTTCTCGCCGGCGCCAGACGCCGTAGAGGTAGGCCGCCAGTCCCGCGCCCGTGACGGCGACGTCCACGGCGAGAGGGAGGTCGGTGGCGGCGACCACGGCCGCGGTCATGCCGACGCTGGCGAGCGCGCCCAGCCCGAGGCGCACGGTGGGGGCGGTCAACGGCCACATCCCGAGGTGCCGGCGCACCTGGAACAGCGGGAGCAGGTTGCGTACGACGATGGCGACCGCCCAGGCTGCGGCGGCGCCCCGGATCCCGTGGGCGGGGATGAGCACCAGGTTCAGGCCGACGTTCACCACGAGGGCGGCGGTGCTGTTCGCGAGGCTGAGCCAGCTCCGGCCGGCCATGAGGAGCACGGCGTCCACCGGGCCGCAGGCCGTCGCGAGGAGCATCGTGACCGACAGGACCACCACGACGTCCGAGGCGGCGTCGTACCCCTCGCCGAAGGCGAGCATCAGGACGGGGGCGAACCCGGCGGTGACGAGATAGAGCGGCCAGGCGGCCGCCATGCTCCACCGGGTCGCCGCCCGGAAGACCGCGTTGGCGGCCCGCGTCTCGCCGCGCGCGAAGAGCCCGCTCAGCTGGGGCGCGAGCGCCTGCTGGACCGACTGCACGAACAGCTGGCCGAGGGCCACGAACCGGGTGGCGGCGGTGTAGAGCGCGGCGTCGGCGGGGGACGCGAGGGCGGCCACCAGCACGATGTCCGAGCGCTTCAGCGCGGTCTGGGTCACGCGAGCGATGGCCCGGGGTGAGGTGTAGGACCAGAACTCCCGGCACAGGAGCCACCACGGAGCCGGAGCATCGGCGGTCGTGATCCGCCGGCGCACCAGGACGCGCAGCCACGCGGTCCCGACGACGAGACCGGGCACGTAGGGGAGTGCCCACGCGACGGCGAGCCAGGTCGGTCCGCCTCCGGCGGCGTAGACGACCACCACGCCCACGGCCTGGAGCCCGATCCGGCCGACGTCCTCCACGAGCACGGTGGGCCGGAAGGACCCGACACCGCGGGTCCCGGCCATCACCAGGTCGTGGAGCGCGGCGACGGGCAGCACGACGGCGAGTGCCCGCAGCATGGGCGTCATCGTCGGGGCCGCGTCGGAGCCGGCGAGATGGGGACCCAGCAAGGGGGCGGCCGCCCACAGCCCGGCTGCCAGGACGACGGACACCGCGGCCACCGGGACGACCGCGACGACGAGGGTACGGCGCAGGTCGACGGCGCGCCCCGACGCGATCCGCACCGGGAGCCAGCGGACCAGGCCCGTGTCCGTGCCCAGGAACGCGACCGACTCCAGGATCAGGAGGACCGAGGTGCTCGCGAACAGCGTTCCCGCGACGGCGGCCGAGAAGCCGTTGGTGACGACAACGACCAGGAGCACCCCGAGAACAGCACCGGCTCCGGCGCCCAGGACGCTGGCCGTCCCCCGCCGGGCCAGCCGCTGGAGCTGTCCGCGCGGTCCGGGCGCCTCTCGGTCCGGAAATGTCCTCATCGGCGCACCCGGGGAATCCTCGCGGTCCCGGCCGACTCCTTCCGCTCGGACCCCGGGAGCAACGTCCCTCCGGCACCGGGGACGCGCCGGCGTGTCACGTCACGCGGTCCGACGACGAGGGCGGCCAGCACGGTGCCACGGGTGCGCGCCGGCGCGGCGGCCACCTGCTCGACCTCGCGCGGCCTCGTCGTTCCGAGGGTGACGACCACCAGCCCGAGGTCGGCCGCGCCGACCAGCGCCTCTCCCTCGACCGTGTCGAGGCCCGGCGCCTGGAGGACGACGAGGTTGCCGGCGGCCACGAGGGGTGCCAGCACGGCGCGCAACCGGTCGACGACGAACAGCTCGCGGCTCTGCGCGGTCGGCACACCGCTGGGCAGCAGGCAGAGCAACGGCTCCACGCTCGGATGCAGCAGGTCCATCGGGTCCAGGCGCTCATGGACGAGCGCGTCGGCGAGGCCCTGCTCGCCCAGGACCAGCCCGCCGCGGGTGGCCGGCCCGTCGGTCTGGACGAGCACCACCCGGTGGCCGGCCCGGGCGAAGGACTCCGCCACCGCCTCCGCGACCTCGGCGCACGAGCCGCCGGCGCCGGCCGGGGCGACCGCGATCACGTCCGGCCTCGGCTCGATGTCGAGCAGCGCGGCCCGCAGCCGACGGATCGTCGTGTCGAACGCCTCGCCGGAACGCCGGCGGAAGGGCAACCGGGCCCGCCAGGACTGCCTCGGCACGGCCGCGACGACGGGCACGGCCGCCTGCTCCACCTCCACGGCGGACCGCACCGCACCGGACGTGCGCTCCCGCACCAGCGCGATCAGGCACCCCAGCGCCAGTCCGAGCAGGGCACCCGCCACCGGGAGCACGCGCGCGGTCAGGCCGCCCGCGCTGGCCGGCTCGGTCGCCGGGCGGATGATCTCGCCCGGGGGCGTCTCGGTGTTCTCGAGCACGGTCCGCTGGGCGCGGAGACTGACCAGCTCGCTGCGGAGCGCGCCGGCGAGCTCGATCTGGAACGAGCGGTCGGACCGGGTGGTCGACTCGGCGGCGGCCGTGGCCGCCCGCAGCTCGCGGATGACGTCGTCGGTGCGGGCCGCGACCCGTTCGATGCGTGCCTGGTTCACCTGCTCGAACCGCTGCCGGCGGTTCTGGAGGTACGCGGTCGCCACCGCGTCGGTGGCCGCCCGCGCGACCTCCGGGTCGCCCGCGGAGTAGGAGATCTCCAGCAGCTGGGTGTTCGGGGGGACGACGACCTGTACACCGCGCTCCAGGGCCTCCGTGGTGAGCGTCGGGTCGGAGCGCGCGACGGCGCCGAGCACCTCGACGGACCGCACGACCTGGGCCTCGGTCTCGAGGCTGGTCGCCTCGTCCTGGCGCACCGACGACGGCACTGGCGCATAGGGGTTCCCCACCGCGGGATTCACCAGGACTCGGGCGAGGCTCGTGTAGGTCGCGGGTGCCGATCCCGCGTACAGCCAGCCGAGGACGGCACCGAGCAGGACGCAGACGATCACCGGTGCCGGGTGATGCCTGACGGCGCGCGCCATCGAGACGTGGTCGTGGGCGACAGGGGTCTCAGGCATGGCAGTGGTCCTCGTCGGGTGTCGGGATCGGGGTCGGGGTCGGGGCCGGGGATGCGGACGACCGCAGGTGGTCGCGTGCCCGACCGATCAGGCAGCCGGCGAGCAGTCCGAGCAGGGCACCGGAGGTCAGCGCGACCTCGGTGTTGGCGTACTGGGCGTGGCGGGGAGGCTCGGCCGGGCGCACCACCTCCACCGGTGCTGCCCGGGCCTCGTCGAGCTCGTCGAGGGTGGCGCGGACTCCCACGATCCGGGCGAACTGCTCGTCCTCCAGGGGGAACACGATGGTCTTACCGTCGTCCTGGTCGGGTGCGACGTCGTGGTTGTCGAGGACCATCCGGAGATAGCGCAGCTGGTTCTCGTCGAGCGCACCGAGCGCCTGCCGGCGGACGTCGGCGAGGGCGGCGACCGCCGCGTTCGCCGCCCGCGCGGCGTCCTCCGGCGTGTCGGCGCTGACGGTCACGTGCAGGACGTGCGTGTTGGCGGTGGCCGTGACGACCAGCCGGTCGGCCGCCCCATCGGGGTCTGTGCCGAGGACCTCGGCGATCGCGTCCAGCACCGGTCCGCTGCCGAGGAGCTGGGCGTCGGTGTCGACGCTGACCTCCGGGGGTACCAGCCCGTCGGTGGACGGCGCGACGTAGACCGGGACGGGTGCGAGCGCCACCGAAGCGGTGGCGGCGTAGGCGCTGGGCTGCTGCAGCGACCACACGAGGCCGGCGAGCACGCCGAGCACGATGCTGAGACCGAGGAGACGTCGCTGCCGCCGCAAAAACGCGGTGTGGTCGGACCACAGGGGGAGGCCCGGCGCGGCGGTCACGGCAGCCATGCGGGTCTCCGTCCCAGCAGGTCGGCCAGCGCCGCGTCGGGGCCGGCGAAGTGCTCGCGCAGGGCGGCACGGGTGGCCACCGCCATCGGCGAGCTCGGCCGGCCGTTCCAGCGGTCGAACCGATCGGGGAGCACGACCGGCAACCCGAGGAAGTCGAGGACCCCCGCGTACGTCGTCTCGGGCCGCTCGAAGAACGTCTCGCTGTCGATCACGTGCAGTCGGTCCGCCGGGAAGAGGTCGAGGATCCGCCGCAGCTGCGCGACGTACTCGCCGCGCCCGAGGTAGGCGTGGTGGCGGTGGGAGAAGCTGTAGTAGGCGGGGTCGGCCTGGATCCGGTGGACCTCGCCGGTGAGGCGCTCCTCCTCGAGCTCGAGCGCGCGCTCGAAGGACTCGGTCTCGTAGCCCCGGGCGGCTTCGTGCTTCCAGGCGGAGTAGGCACGCTCCACCGGATCGCGCAGCATGGCCAGGATGCGTACGTCGGGGAGGTGCCGTGCGATCCGCTCTGCGGCGCACGGGTGGAACATGTAGTAGCCGCTGGCCTCGAAGGTGACCGGCTCGGCCCCGGCTCGGCGCGCGTGCCGGCGCAGCGAGGCCTCGGTGGGGAAGTGGCCCCGATACCAGGCGAAGGGCCTGGTGTAGTTCACGTCGAAGTAGTTGACGCCCTTGTGGAAGTTGGCGGAGAAGATCGACGGGTGGGACGTGAGCGCGCGGAACAGCGACGTCGTGCCCGCGCGCTGCGCACCGACGAGGATGAAGGAGGGCAGCCGCCGGCGCGGCGCGGTCGCCGAGCCCACGCGCACCGAGACGGCCCTCCCGACGGCCTTGACGGGGTGGGGCGCGGTCGCGCGAAGCGTCATGGTGTTCCTCCTAGAGCTGTGGTCTCGGCGCCGTCGAGGCGTCGTTCGAGCAGGGACAGCACCCACGCCGTGCGCCGCTGCAGCGCGGGCGTCGTGTCGTGGCGCTGGGCGTCCACATAGCGCAGCGCCATCTCCAGCAGGTAGAGGCGCAGCGTGGCCTCATGGCGCGACGGCCGGACGCCGAGCTCGTCCAGCAGATGCGGGACCGCGTCGAGGAACGCGGCCTCCTGGCGGCGCTCGTCGCGCTCGCCCGGACGGACCTGCTGAGCAGCGAAGTGGAGGGCGTCGAAGCCGGCCGGGACCTCCGCGTCGTAGCGCTCCCAGTCCCAGACCTGCAGGGCGCCGTCCGCGGCCATGCCCATGTTCCAGGCGCCCCAGTCGCCGTGCGAGCCACCGAGGGTCAGGGGCGTCGTCCCGTGCTGCGCCCCGAGCACCCGGACGGCGGTCCTCAGCCGGGCGTGCTGCGGGGTCCCGGACAGCTCGGTGATCGCACTCCGGCGCCGCCACCAGTAGCCGCTCCCGGCCAGGGTGCTCCTGGTCGTGCCGCCCAGGCCGGCGATCTCCCGGGAGGCCGAGAGCAGGGCGCTGTGGGTGACCGGGCGCCCCGTGGTGGGGAGGTCGCTCGTCATCAGGACCTCGAGGCCCGACCAGCTGGTGTGGAGGAGGACGCGAGGCGCGTGGAACGAGTGGGGCAGGAGGGTGCCGATCCGGTTCAGGGCGGCCGCCTCCCGCCGGACCAGCGACGCGGTGAGGTCGTTGTGACCGAGCTTCGCGTACCCGAGGACCGAGCCGTCGAGCCGGAACACCTGCAGGACCGGCTTCTGGTTCGCGCGCCGGGTCCCGAGGAGCACGCCGACGCGGACCTCGGTGCCGAGATGGTCGCTCAGGTGGTGCTCGATCGAGTCCGCCCCCGGGTCCACCGCCCGGACGCGCAGCACCGGCCACCGCAGCAGCGTGAAGGCCCGCGACCGAACCGATCGCTCGAGGACGCGTCGCGCCGGGCCGGCGAGGTACGACCGGTCGGAGCCCAGGCGGCGGAGCATGCTGGCCGAGCCGGGGAGGTCCGCCGGCACCAGCAGGCGGGGACGTCGTGCGCTCGGGAACACGTAGGCGTCGCGGTGCCCGGGCGCGGGCCGGCCGCGGGTGAGCTCCGGGGCCGCCCACGGCTCGGGCCACAGGAGCCGAGCGACCTCGGCGGCGTACGCCGCGGACGCGGTGTCGACGGGCCTCATCCCGTCACCTCGGCGTCCTCGGCGTCCTCGGCGTCGGCGCGGGCCATCAGGCCGATCGCGATGAAGGCGGTGAACATGGCCGACCCGAGCGAGTCGTAGACGAAGAAGCACATGACCGCGACCAGCAGGACCGTGCAGGTCGTGACGTCCAGGGGTGACGGGCCGCGGGCGCGGCGCAGGAACTGGACGGCGAAGAAGGCCAGGCACAAGATGGTGCCGCCGAACCCGGTGGTGAGGATCAGGCGCCACATGAAGCCCTGCGTGCCGAGCGGGGGCGCGGCGCACTGGTGGCACTCCTCGGTCTCGCCCCCCGCGAGCGAGCTGAAGCTGCCCTGCATCTGGCGCGTCGTGCCGAAGCCGGCGACCGGCGAACCTTCCGCCGTCACCGACACGACCGTCTCGGCGGTACCCGCTCGGCGGTCGTTGCTGTGCGGCGTCTCCACCCGGAGCAGGAGGGTGTCGTACAGCGGGGAGGACACGAAGATGATGCCGCCGACCAGGACGCCCACGACGAGCACCTGCAGAGCCCGGGCCCGCCCGTTGGCGGCGAGCCGGAGGGCGGCGTACACGGCCGCGACGGCGAGCGAGATCCACAGGCCGCGGTTGAGGGAGAACGTGATCGGGAAGATCGCGCCGACCAGCACGAACGGCGCGACCTTGCGGCGCCAGCCCGCGTCGCGCCCGAACCAGGCCAGCACGAAGAACGGCAGGTACAGCGCGAGGTTGTTGCCCCACGCGTTCGAGTAGGGGAACGGCGCCGTCGGGCGCGGCTGGACGTAGCCGAGGAAGTCGCTCGAGGAGGAGAGCGACGGGTGCACCAACGTGTGGACGAACCGGCTCGACGTCAGCTGCCGCGGCAGCAGAAGCTCGACCGGCGAGGGGAACTCCAGCGTCGGCGCGAGCACGGCCAGGGCGCCGAACCCGACGGTCACGACGAACATCCAGCCGAGCAGGCGCACGATCCGGAGCGTCGACACCTGCCGCGCCGTGTTCGCCACGTAGAGCATCACGACGGTGATCGCGACGTACCAGCCCGCCCAGACGAGGAAGCCCGCGATTCGGCCGAGCCCGAAGGAGGTGACGGTGCCCGGCGCGTGGGCCCTCAGGAGCAGCAGGCCGGCTCCCATCCAGACGAGGAACAGCAGCCAGATGCCGAAGCGGTGCGGCACGCGGATAGGACGCTGGCGGTACAGGATGACGGCCATGGCGGCCGCCATGACGAGGAAGATGAGCTGGGCCAGACCGAGCGCCCACCAGAGCGGGAAGCCCAGGTAGAGCAGGGCCAGCGGCCACCCCGGCTTCAGGAGCCGCGGCTCCTGCGCCGGGACAGCGCGCGGCACGAAGGCCTCGGCGGCCGACGGCATCACGCCGCCCGCTCCCGGGAGGGGCGGGAACCGACGTACCCGTAGGCCACGAGCTGCGGCAGGGTGAGCGCGGTGACGACCCGCCGCGCGCCACCGGGCAGGGTCGAGCGCCACGCGTCGTCGATCGCCAGCTCGATGCGCCCGGAGGTGAACCGGCTGCGGCTCCCGGCCACCCCGTGGCTCGGCTCGAGCAGCACGCTGCGGGCGCCCACGTGTGCGAGATCCCCGTCGGCCACCGCGATGTCGAGGTCGTCGAGGAGGCGCTCCAGAGCGGGTCGCGGCCGGGCGACCAGGTCCTCGTACCGAAGCCTGGTCGCGTGACTGCCCAGGGCGCCCAGGACCGCGCACTCGAGCTGGAGCGTCGCCCACAGCAGGGCGAGCCGGTGCGGGGCGTAAGTGCCCATCTCCTCGCCGACCGGCGACTGCGGCTTGCGGAGCCCGGCCTTGCTCCACGAGCTCGCGACCCCGCGTGAGTCGCGGACGAGGTTCACGACCCGCAGGTCGAGGTCGTCGAGCCGGCGCAGTGCGAAGAGCTGGGCCGTCGACTTGCTGGCGTCGACGACGGTGCCGGCACCCGAGACGGCCGCGATCGCGCGGTAGAGCCGGCGGTGGACGTCGAGGTACTCCTCGAGATCACGGAGGTACGCCCGGTCCGCGCGCCCGGAGACCAACCGGGGAACGAAGCGCTGGCGCACGACGCGCGGCTGGAGGTGGGCGACGCGCTCGGTGACGGCCCCCCAGCCGCCGAACCCGAGCGCGCCGACCTCCTGCCAGAAGCCGCAGCGCGAGAACGGGGACCCGCACCCGCAGCGCTGGTCCTGGATGGCCACGCGGGAGAAGATCGCGTTCAGCTCGCCGGCGTTGACCCAGCCCGGGATCGCGCCGAGCATCCGCTCGAGCAGCGTGCTCCCTGACCTGCCCACGCCTGCGATGTACAGGACCTGCATCGGTCCACCCCCGGCTTTGAGTCCCCGGCGATCCCACTCGCTGGGCTGAGCCTCGGACGCTAGGCGTGCGGCCGGGCGGCCGGCGGTCGGCGCCGGCGCAACATCCCCAAAAGTGCGTAGGCCGTCCCGGTGCTGGCCGGGTGTGGCGTGCGGGCCCGCAGGCTGGCCGCGTGCGTTCTGTCCTCGTGGTGGGTCTCGTGGTGGGTGCGCTCTCCTGCGGCTGTGGAGGGCCGGATGCCGGCGCCCCCGACCCGGCGCGGCCGACGGCGTCGCCGGGCGGCGCGAGGTCCGCGCACGACGAAGAGGCGCTGCGTCTGTCGATCTCGTTCGACGGCGGCGATCGCGGTGCGGTCCTCAGCGGGAACGGCGGGACCGTCGACCTGGTCCCCGGGGCCCCGGGTCGCGGGCTGGCCGCCGCCTTCCCCGAGCGGTGCACCGCCGCGAGCGGGTGCCCGCGTGCGCTGGTGGAGGTCGCTCCCGACCCGTCGCTCGGTCCCGGGGCGAGGTCGTTCACGTACGGCGCGAGCATCTGGCTCGCGGCGGACCAGACGACGTCGGGGGCCAACGTCGTGCAGCAGGGCCGCTTCGGGTCGTCGGACGGACAGTGGAAGCTCCAGGTGGACGGCGCGGCAGGACGGCCGAGCTGTGTGATCCGGTCCGCGGCCGGCGAGGTCGTCGTCCGGTCCAGCGTCTCGGTCGCCGACAGCGAGTGGCACCACGTGACGTGCCGGCGCGACGCGGAGGGCGTGAGCATCGAGGTCGACGGCACGGCGGACCGGGCCGCCGTCCCGACGGGCCTGGTGGGCGGCTCGGCGCCGATCAGGATCGGGAGCCCCGGTGTCGCGGAAGGAGACGACCAGTTCCACGGGAGGATCGACGACGTCTTCCTCGAGGTGGAGCCGGACCGCTGAGCCCGTCAGGCCCGGGCGACCCACGTCGAGGCGAGCAGGTCGGCGAAGGCCGCCTCCATCGCGCCGGCGAGGGCCCACGAGCCGTCGGGGGCGTTGTCGCCCGAGTTGTAGTACGACATCGAGATCACGCCGTGGGTGAGCGCGTACTCGGCGGCGTCCCGCAGCCATTCGGCCCCCAGGGTCGGGTTGCTCGGGTCGTTCCGGGACCCGTACTCGCCGATCACGATCGGCCGGTCCCCGATCCAGGGAGCCGCCTCGTCGAGCTTGCTGCCCAGGCTGCGCCAGCTCTTCCCGTTCGTCGGCGACCACGGGTTGTAGACGTCGATGCCGAACACCGCCGCCCCGGGGACGATCCACACCGACGGGTCCGCGTCGTCGCGCAACGGCTCGAAGGTCCAGTGCTGGAGGACCGGGGCGACCAGGACGCGCGGCGCGATCCTGGCGGCCACCTCGATCACGTGCTCCTGCATCGCGACGTAGTCGGGAGGCTCCATCCCGGGGCGGCCCGCGTCGTTCTCCGGCTCGTGGTGCACGGTGAGGATCACCGCCGACCCGAGCTCGGCCAGGGGGCGCAGCATGCCGGTCAGCCAGTCGTCGCGGGTACCGGAGGCGACGTCGCGCCAGGTGGACCTCGGCTTGATCGACACGTGCGGCAGTCGCCCCTCGACCTGGTCGAGTCGGCACTGCGCGACCAGCTCGTCGGCCTCGTCGGCCTCGGTGCCGAAGTAGGACCGGTGGACGGCGAGCACCGCGCCGAGCTCCTGCTCCCAGGCCGGAACCGACCGGTCGAAGGGGACCGAGGCGCCGTAGTACATGCGGCCGGGCGCGGGCGGCAGCAGCTCGGTGGCCGCGGGAGACGACGACGGCGGCGCCGAGGCCGGGTGGCGCTGCTGGTCGGACGCGCCGCAGGCCGCAGCAGCGGACGAGAGTGCGAGGGCTGCGCCGAGGCCGAGCACCTCGCGACGTGCGAGCGCCATGCGTTCGACGGTCTCCCCTCACCGGGCCCGCGGTAGGGACGGGTGCCGGATCACCCGAAAACAGGGGAGAAGGCGGGTCCGGAGCCGTACCGCATTTCAGGGAGTCTCGAGCCGCCCGCGCCCGGCGTCGCTGATGCCCGGAGAAGTCTGTCCAACAGCAGCGGCACGGTGTCCGTCGCCGCGTCGGACGGAGGAGCCAGGGGGCTGGGATGGCACGGATCACGGTCGTGTACCTGGGCGGCTTCGGCCGGTCGGGTTCGACGCTGGTCGAGCGCATGCTGGGGGCGGCGCCGGGCTGGGTGAACGTCGGTGAGCTCGTCGACCTCGCCCGGAGCGTGGCGCGGTCGGACGAGCGTTGTGGGTGCGGTGAGCCGTTCTCACGGTGCCCGGTCTGGAACGAGGTCGGCGCGACCGCCTTCGGTGGCTGGCGCGAGGACGTGCTGGACCGGCTGAGCGAGCTCCAGCGGTCGGCCGCCCGCCAGCGGCACCTGCCGCGCCTGCTCGGCCGGGCGGCGGCGCGACCGTCGGGGATCGCCGAGCTGCGCGACGCGTACGCCCGGATCTACCAGGCCGTGGCCGCGGTGACGGGCTCCGCCGTGATCGTGGACGCGTCGAAGGGCCCAGCGCTGGGGCAGGCTCTGGCGGGAGCGGCCGGCATCGACCTGCGGATGCTCAACGTCGTCCGCGACCCGCGGGCCGTCGCCTGGTCGTGGACCCGGCACGTCGACCGCCCCCAGGTCACCTCCGGCAGCGCCGAGATGTGGCGGGTCCCGATCCGGCGGTCCGCTGCCCAGTGGAGCGCGCTGCAGCTCGAGATGGAGGCGATCGCCCGGTGGGGCGGCGCGCCCTCGGCGCGGCTGCGCTACGAGGACTTCGTGGCCGACCCCGTCGGCACGCTCGTCGGCGCCACCGCCGTACTGGGACTGCCGCTCTCGCCGCGGGACCTTCCTCCGGTCGTCGGCGCGGAGGTCTTCCTCGCGCCGAGCCACGGTCTGTCGGGCAACCCCTCGCGCTTCCGCTCCGGTCCGGTCGAGCTGCGCCGGGACGACGGCTGGCGGGCCGCGATGCCGCCGACCGCCAAGGCCGCGGTCACGGCACTCACGCTTCCGCTGCTCGTGTCCTACGGCTACTCCGGCGGCGGCCCCCGGACGGGAGCACGACCGGCGCCGGTCGTGGAGAGGAGCGCGTGGTGACCCGGCACCTGCCGCTGGTGAGCGTCGTCGTCCCCACGCACGGCCGGCCCGAGCTGCTGCTGGAGACCGTCGCGACGATCGTCGCGCAGGACTACGCCGGACCGATGGAGATCCTGGTCGTCCACGACCGCGAGGAGATCGACCCCCGCCCGACGGGCCTGGCCGCCCCGGACCGGGCCGTCGTCTCGGTGGTCAACGATCGCACCGGCGGTCTCTGCGGCTCGCGCAACACCGGCGTCCTGGCCTCGCACGGTGAGCTCGTCGCGAGCTGCGACGACGACGACCTGTGGCACCCGGCGAAGGTCCGCCTGCAGGTCGCCCGCCTCCTGGCGGACCCCGACCTGCTCGCGGTCGGTGCGGGGATCCGGCTGCTCATGGGCGAGCGGGGCGACGTCGACTGGCCGGCGCGCGCGGAGCTCGTGACCCACGAGCGGCTGCTCGGCAACCGGGTGAAGGAGCTGCACAGCTCGACGCTGATGATCCGGCGGTCCGCGTTCGAGGAGGTGGGCTTCTACGACGAGGACCTCCCGTTCGGGTACGGCGAGGACTACGACTGGCTGCTCCGGGCCACCCGGGTCGGCCCGGTCGGCGCGGTGCCCGAGATCCTGGCCGACATCCGCAAGGACGTCCCCTCCTGGTTCCGCGACCGCTCCTCGAACACCGCCACGGCACTGGAGTACCTGCTCGACAAGCACCCCGACTTCCGCCACACCCGCCGCGGCCACGCCCGGATCCTCGGACAGATCGCCTACGCGCGTGCCGCGGGGGGCGAGCGCGCACGGGGGGCTCGACTCGCCGGCCGGGCGCTCTGCACGTACCCGGCCGCACCCCACGCCTGGCTGGCGCTGATGGTCGCAGGGCCCGGCGTCGAGCCGGGCCGGATGCTCACCGCCGCGCGCCGGCTGGGACGGGGGCTGTCGTGAGCCGCCTTCCCAACTTCCTCTACGTGGGGCCGGACAAGGCGGGGTCGTCGTGGCTCCACGAGACCCTCATGCGACACCCCGACGTCTACCTGACGCCCGCCAAGGACCTCTACTTCTACGACCGGTACTTCGACCGGGGGATGGGCTGGTACGCCGAGCAGTTCCGCGACGCCCGGGACGAGAAGGTCGTCGGCGAGATCTGCCAGGACTACCTGTTCCACCCGGCGGCCGCCGAGCGCATCCGCTCCACCCTCGACGACGTCCGCGTCATGGTGTGCCTGCGCGACCCGGTCGAGCGGGCCTGGTCGTCCTACCTCTACATGCGCAAGCACGGCATCGGGCCGGACACCTTCGCGGAGGCACTCCGCAGCCGTCCCGAGCTGCTCGACCACGGTCGGTACGCCACCGGGCTCGGCCGCTTCCTCGAGAGGTTCCCCCGGGAGTCGGTCCTGGTGGCGCTCTTCGACGACCTGGTCGCCGACCCCCAGCTGTTCCTGGACAACGTGACGGACTTCCTCGGGGTCGCGCGGATGCCGCTCTCGCCCGAGGACCTCGCCGCCCGGCTTCCGGCGGCGCGGGCCCGCTCCGTGCGCGTGGCGTGGCTGGCCCGCCGGGCCGCCGACTGGGTGCGTGAGCACGACGGCGCCCGGCTGGTGGGCGCGGTCAAGCGCTCCTCGACCGTGCATCGGGTCCTCTACCAGCCGATCGACCGCGACGCCGTCCGCCCCGGGCACGAGGACGTCATGCGGGTGCGTGCGGCGCTCGACCCCGAAGTGCGTGAGCTCGAGCGGACCTTCGGGCTCCGGCTGCGCGAGTCGTGGGGGTGGGGAGCGCCATGACCGGCACGCGTGCCGGCGGGGCCGAGCGACCGGTGCTGATGGTCAGCACCCAGGGAGGTCACCTCACGCAGCTGCTCGTGCTGCAGGCGTGGTGGGCCGAGCACGAGCGGGTCTGGGTGTGTCCCGGCACGCCGGACGTCCTCGACCGGCTCGAGGACGAGCGACTCATCCAGTCGTACACGCCCACCACCCGCAACCTGCCGAACCTGCTGCGCAACTTCGTCCTCGCCGCGCACGTCCTGCGCACCGAGCGCCCGGGCATCGTCATCAGCGCAGGCGCCGGTGTCGCCGTGCCGTTCTTCCTGCTGGCCTGGCTGCTGCGGATCCCGACGGTGTTCATCGAGGTCTACGACCGGGTGGACTCGCCCACGCTCACCGGCCGCCTGTGCGGCCCCTTCACCACGCGCCGGATCGTGCAGTGGGAGCAACAGCTCGGGTTCTACCCGGACGCCCTTCTCGTGGGGCCGTTGATGTGAGGCCGCTCGTGATCGTGCTGCTCGGCACGGACCACCACCCCTTCGACCGCCTCGTGATGTGGGCCGACGAGGTCGCCGGCCTCCGCCCGGACCTGCGGATCCTGGTGCAGCACGGTGCGACGCGGGCACCGCAGGTGGCGGAGGGCCGCCCCTTCCTGCCGCACCGCGAGCTGCTGGACCTGGTCGGAGCCGCCGCCGCGGTCGCCTGCCACGGCGGGCCGGGCACGATCATGGACGCCCGCGGCGCAGGCCACGTCCCGGTGTGCGTCCCGCGCGACCCGGCGCTGGGGGAGCACGTCGACGGCCACCAGATCCGGTTCGCGGCCATCGCCGGGCGGGCCGGCGTGGTCCGGACGGTGGCCCGCGCCGACCAGTTCCACGCGGCGCTGCACCAGGCCGTGGCCCAGGCCGTGACCCAGGCCGTGACCCAGTCCGTCGGCCGGTCCCTCACCCAGGCCGCTCGGTACGGCCCCCGTGCTCGCGTCCCGCCGAACCCGGCCGTCGACTCCGCTCGCGCGCAGTTGATCCGGGAGCTCGACCGGCTCGTGGCCGCCTCGGCCGCGCGGGGGGTGAGGGCCGCCCCGTGAGGGATGGCCCGGCGCGAGATCTACCCAATTCTGGGTATTGACCGATCCCGACTCCGTCGGGAGCGTGGGTCTGGCCACTCGGGTGGTCAACGAGCGGCTCATCGGTTCGTCCGGGTCGGCCGGCGGGGAGGGACACCGCGGCTTCGTGCTTCGGCAACCCCCCTACGCCGGAGCCGGAGCCGCTCCCGGACCACGGCCGACCACGCCTGGTCACGGCGGTGGCACGGACGGGCCGGTGAGTCGCCACGTCGTCGAGCACGGGGATACTGGGCGCCATGTTCCACAACCCGCGCGACCCGCGGACCAGTGACCGCCTGCACGGCCGCCTCGGATGACCCCACCGAGATCCAGCGCAGCTCGCGTCATCGTGGGGCTGGGCATCGCGCTCGTCGCGGTCGCGGGTCTGGGCTACCTCGCGTCGCAGACCGTCCTCGCCGCGCCGACGGTCGTCGTCGCCGACCCCGCCGAGTACGTCCAGGCGCCCGCGCCGTCCCCGCAGGTCGACCGAGCGGTCGAGCCCGGCAAGCCCGTGGGACCGCAGCAGGTCGACCCCCAGTGGGTCGCCGAGACGGCCGCGCGGGCCGGCATCCCGGCGCCCGCCGTACGCGCCTATGCGAACGCGCAGCTGAACGAACCCCGCGGCTGCGACGTCGGCTGGACGACGCTCGCCGGCATCGGGTGGGTCGAGTCCCACCACGGCACCATCGGCGGCCGCACCCTCGGCGACGACGGCCACTCCTCGACGCCGATCCTCGGCCCCGCCCTGGACGGCACCGACTTCGCGGCGATCCGGGCCACCCCCGAGAGCACCGTCTGGCACGGTGACCCCACCTGGGACCACGCCGTGGGGCCGCTCCAGTTCATCCCCTCGTCGTGGGAGACCTGGGGCGCGGACGGCGACGACGACGGCGTCGCGGATCCCAACGACCTCGACGACGCCGCCTTCGCCGCCGCGCAGTACCTCTGCGCCGACGGCCACGACCTGACCACCGCCGTCGGCTGGGCGGACGCGGTCTTCTCCTACAACCACGACCAGGCCTACGTCGACAACGTCCACGCCGCGGCGAAGGAGTACGCCGCCCGCACGGGCGACTGACCGCACCCGACGTCGACGACGCCGAGTCGGCGCTGATTCACTGCTCCTGAGGCTGAATCAGCGCCGACTCGGCGGGACGTAGACTCGGAAAGCACCCCCTACCTCGCGTCGGTCGGGGGCTTCCGTGCTGTTCGAAGGGATCCTTGTGCACCTCTCCGGCCTGGCTGACGCCGTCCTCGCCGACCCGACGCTCGCCGACGCGCTCGCCGACGCGCGCAGCGGGGCGGTCAAGGCGCTCGACCTCACCGGCCCCGAGGCCATGCGGCCGTACGTCGTCGCGGGGCTCGTCCGCGAGGGCCGGACCGTGCTCGCGGTGACCGCCACCTCCCGCGAGGCCGAGGACCTCGTCGAGGCGCTCGGCGACGTGGTCGACCCCAACGTCGTGGCCTACTACCCGAGCTGGGAGACGCTGCCGCACGAGCGGCTGAGCCCGCGCAGCGACACCGTCGGCCGGCGGCTCGCCGTGCTCCGCCGGCTCCGCCACCCGGGGGACGACGCCACCAACGGCCCCCTGAAGGTCGTGGTCGCGCCGGTGCGTTCGGTGCTCCAGCCGCAGGTGAAGGGTCTCGGCGACCTCGAGCCGGTCGAGCTCGTGCCCGGCGCCAGCGCGCCACTGGACGAGGTCGTCAGCCGACTGGCCGGGGCGGCGTACTCCCGCGTCGACCTGGTCGAGAAGCGCGGCGAGTTCGCCGTGCGCGGCGGCATCGTCGACGTGTTCCCGCCGACCGAGGAGCACCCGCTGCGGGTGGAGTTCTGGGGCGACGACGTCGAGGAGATCCGGTCGTTCTCGGTCGCGGACCAGCGCACGCTGGAGAAGGTCGAGCGACTCTGGGCGCCGCCGTGCCGCGAGCTGCTGCTCACCGACGAGGTGCGCGAGCGCGCCGCCGAGCTGGGTCGTCAGCACCCGCAGCTGCTCGAGCTCACCGACAAGATCGCCGCCGGCATCGCGGTCGAGGGCATGGAGTCCCTCTCGCCGGTGCTCGTCGACGAGATGGAGCTGCTCGTCGACCTCATGCCCGACGACACCCACGTGCTCGTGCTCGACCCCGAGCGCGCCCGGACCCGCGCGCACGACCTGGTCGCGACCAGCGAGGAGTTCCTCGGGGCGAGCTGGGCGGCCGCCGCGGGCGGGGGTACGGCGCCGATCGACCTCGGAGCGGCGTCGTACCGCTCTCTCGGCGACGTGCGCGAGCACACCATCGCGGCCGGCACGCCGTGGTGGACCGTCAGCCCGTTCGGCATCGACGACGCCGATCAGCCGGGGCCTGTCATCGACGTGGATGCCGTCCCGAGCCGGTCGCTCCCGGCCAAGCCCGCCGACGCCTACCGGGGCGAGATCGAGCGGGCGATCGGCGACATCGACCGCTGGCGCCAGGACGGCTACCGCGTGGTCGTGCTGCACGCCGGCCACGGCCCGGCCGAGCGGATGCGCGAGGTGCTGGCCGAGCACGACGTGCCGGCACGCATCACCGAGGACCTGCAGGAGGCGCGCGATCTCACCACCGACGTGGTGACCGTGACCTGTGGCGCGACCGCACACGGGTTCGTCGACGACCGCAACCGGCTCGTCGTCCTCACCGGCGAGGACCTGTCCGGCCAGAAGGCCTCGACCCGGGACATGCGCCGCATGCCGGCGCGCCGCAAGCGGCAGATCGACCCGCTCGAGCTGAGCGCGGGCGACTACGTCGTGCACGAGCAGCACGGCGTCGGGCGCTTCGTGGAGATGAAGCAGCGCGAGGTCGGGGGAGCGGTCCGCGAGTACCTCGTGCTCGAGTACGGCGCCTCCAAGCGCGGCGGCCCGCCGGACCGCCTCTACGTGCCGGCCGACGCGCTGGACCAGGTGACGCGCTACGTCGGAGGCGAGCAGCCCTCGCTCGACCGGCTCGGCGGCGCCGACTGGACCAAGCGCAAGAACAAGGCCCGCAAGGCCGTGCGGGAGATCGCCGCCGAGCTGATCAAGCTGTACGCCGCCCGGCAGGCCACCCAGGGCTACGCCTTCGGCCCCGACACGCCCTGGCAGCGCGAGCTGGAGGACGCCTTCCCGTTCCAGGAGACGCCCGACCAGCTGAGCACGGTCGACGAGGTCAAGGGCGACATGATGCGGCAGGTCCCCATGGACCGGCTGGTCTGCGGCGACGTCGGCTACGGCAAGACCGAGATCGCCGTGCGCGCCGCGTTCAAGGCGGTCCAGGACGGCAAGCAGGTCGCGGTGCTCGTGCCGACCACACTCCTCGTCACCCAGCACCTCGGGACCTTCGCCGAGCGGATGAGCGGCTTCCCCGTCGTGCTCAAGGGGCTGAGCCGCTTCCAGACCGACGCCGAGGCGCGTGAGGTCATGGCCGGCATGGCCGACGGCTCGATCGACATCGTGGTCGGCACCCACCGCCTGCTCAACCCCGACACCCGGTTCAAGGACCTCGGCCTGATCATCGTGGACGAGGAGCAGCGGTTCGGCGTCGAGCACAAGGAGCAGATGAAGCGCCTGCGGACGAGCGTCGACGTGCTGTCGATGTCCGCGACGCCCATCCCGCGCACGCTCGAGATGGCGATCACCGGCATCCGGGAGATGTCCACGATCACCACCCCTCCCGAGGAGCGGCACCCGGTCCTCACCTACGTCGGCGCCTACGAGGACCGGCAGGTCATCGCCGCCGTGCGCCGCGAGCTGCTGCGCGAGGGCCAGGTCTTCTACATCCACAACCGGGTCAACTCGATCGAGAAGGCCGCCGGCCGGATCCGCGAGCTCGTCCCGGAGGCGCGCGTCGCCACCGCCCACGGCCAGATGAACGAGAAGCAGCTCGAACAGGTGATGCTCGACTTCTGGGAGAAGCGCTTCGACGTGCTCGTGTGCACCACCCTCGTGGAGTCCGGCCTCGACGTGTCCAACGCGAACACGATGATCATCGAGCGGTCCGACACCCTCGGCCTCAGCCAGCTGCACCAGCTGCGCGGCCGCGTCGGCCGGTCCCGGGAGCGGGCCTACGCCTACTTCCTCTACCCGGCCGAGAAGCCGCTGACCGAGACCGCCCACGAGCGCCTCGCCACGCTCGCGCAGCACTCCGACCTCGGTGGCGGCATGGCGATCGCGATGAAGGACCTCGAGATCCGCGGTGCGGGCAACCTGCTCGGCGGCGAGCAGTCCGGCCACATCGCCGACGTCGGGTTCGACCTCTACGTCCGGCTCGTCGGCGAGGCCGTCAACGAGTTCCGCGGCGATCGCGAGCCCGAGCTCGACGAGGTCCGGATCGAGCTGCCCGTCGACGCCCACCTCCCGCACGGCTACATCCCGAGCGAGCGGCTGCGGCTGGAGATGTACAAGCGCCTGGCCGAGGTCCGCTCCGACGACGACGTCGACCTCATCAACGAGGAGCTCCTGGACCGGTACGGCGAGCCACCGGTCGAGGTCGTCTCGCTGCTGCTCGTCGCGCGGTTCCGCGCGCGGGCGCGGCAGGCGGGCATCGGCGAGGTCACGATCGCGGGCAAGAACGTGCGGTTCGCGCCGGTCGACCTGCCGGAGTCGCGGGTGGTCCGGCTCAACCGGCTCTACCCGAAGTCGATCGTCAAGGCGCCCGTGCAGACCGTGCTGGTGCCACGCCCGCAGACGGCCGTCGTGGGAGGGAAGCCGCTGAACGGGATCGCCCTGCTTGAATGGGCCCGGCAGGTGATCGACACCGTCCTCGACCCGCGCGATTCCAGTACCTGATCCCAAGGAGCAGCCCGTGACCCGCACCCGGAGCCTCGTCGGCCTGGCCCTCGCCTCGACCGTGCTGCTCACCGGCTGCTCTGCCACCGGTGGGGCCTCGGGGTGGAACCCCAACGTCGCCGCCCGGGTGGCCGACGACACCATCTCGCTCTCGGAGGCGAACGACACGGCGGCGGCGTACTGCGGGGCCCTGCTGACGAACCCCGAGAACGACCAGGTCGTCCCGGGCCGCTACGTCGGCGCCCGCGTGGTGGCCAGTCTGGTGCTGCGCTCGGCGGCCGAACAGTTCGCCGAGGAGAAGGGCCTCACGCCCCACAGGTCCTACGACGAGACGGTCCGGCAGGCCGAGGAGGGCGGCGCCTTCGCCGACCTGACCGAGGAGGAGAGGGAAGCCGTCATCGCGGTCGACGGCTCCGGCTACTACGTCCAGGCCGTGCAGCGGGCGGCGGGCGAGGACGGCGAGGAGCAGTTCGTGCGGTGGCTCGACGACCACGCACCCGAACTGGACCCCCGCTACGGCATCGCCATCGAGGACGGCACGACCGTGCCGGCCGACACGGGCGTCTCGGCCGGGGTGAGCGAGGTCGCCCAGCAGGCCGCCGCGTCCGAGCCGGACGCCGCCTACGCCGCCGGTCTGCCGGAGAACCAGCGCTGCGGTGGCTGATCCCGCGTCGGGCGCGTCCCTCCTCGAGCTCCTCGAGGTGATGCGGCGGCTGCGCGTGGAGTGCGCGTGGAAGGCCGGTCAGACGCACCGGTCGCTGGCCCGCTTCCTCCTCGAGGAGACCCACGAGACCCTCGAGGCGATCGACACCGGCGACGCCGAGCATCTGCGGGAGGAGCTCGGTGATCTGCTGCTCCAGGTGTACTTCCACGCGGTGATCGCGGAGGAGTCCGGCGAGTTCACGCTGGACGACGTCGCCGCCGACATCACCGCCAAGATGTACCGACGCAACCCCCACGTCTTCGCCCCCGAGGCCGACTCGCCGACCGACGCCGCCGACATCGACGCCGCCTGGCAGCGCATCAAGGCCGAGGAGAAGCAGCGCACGTCCGTCACCGACGGGCTGCCGCCCGGCCTGCCCGCGCTGCTGTACGCCGACAAGGTGTTGGGTCGTCTCGGGGACGCGGTTCCCGACCTGGGCGACGGCCTGGGCGACGGCCCGGGCGACGGCCCGGGCGACGACCTGGGCGACCGGCTGCTCGCGCTCGTCGCGGAGGCCCGCGAACACGGGGTCGACCCGGAGCAGGAGTTGCGCGCTGCGGTCAGGCGGCTGCTCTAGGGTCACCCGTGTGGCCCGGATCCTGATCGTCGAGGACGACTCCGACGTGCGTGACTGGATCGCGCACTGCCTGCTGCGGGAGGGGCACGAGCTGCGCGGTGTACCCGACGGCGCGCGGACCCGAGCGCTCCGCGGCGAGGAGCCGGACTACCGCCCGGACCTGGTGCTCATGGACTACGCCCTCCCCGACACCGACGGCGTCTCGCTGCTCGGCGAGCTCACGGTCGCGTGGCCCGGCGTCCCCGCCGTCTTCGTGACGGTGCAGTGGACCGGCGAGATCATCAAGCAGATCGAGGGGACGGGCCACGAGCGGGTGGCCAAGCCGTTCGACGCCGAGGACCTCCGCGCCGCCGTCCGGCGGGCGCTCGGGGCCGGAGCGAGCGAGGGGTGACCCGCGCACGTCTGCTCGACCTGGCCGGCTACGCCTTCCTCTTCGTGGTGGCCGCCCTCCTCGGTCGAGCGGCGCTGCTGGACGGCACCCAGCTCGCGCTCGTCTGGCCGGCCGCGGGCATCGGGGCGGCATGGCTGGCCGTCAACGGCTGGAGCCGCCTCGTGGTGGTCGACGTGGCGATGCTGTTCGTGCTGTCGTCCGCGGTCAACGCCCTGACCGGCGCGAGCCTCGGCCTCGCCGTCGGCCTGGCCTTCGCGACCGTGGTGCAGACCCTCGTCTTCGGCGCGCTGATCACCCGGTGGAGCCCGACCTGGTGGGGCTTCGGCGACGAGCCGCCGGCCGGGGTCGCCCGGCTCCGCGACCTCGCCGTCCTCGTCCTGGCCGCGGCGCTCGCCGCGTTCGTGTCGGCCGTGCTCGGCCCGGCCGCGGTGCTGTCGGTCTCCGACACCGACTGGACCCAGGTGGTCTCGTGGATGCTCCGCAACGCCACCGGCATCATCGTGGTGTTCCCGCTCTCGCTCACCGCGCGACACCTCACCCGGTCCAGCGCGACGGAGCGGGCGCCGGACGCCGTGGGACCGATGCGCGGGCGCGGCCCGTTCGAGCTCACCCTGCTCGCGGTCGCCTCCGCGGTCGCGGTCTGGCTGGTCTTCTGGGTCCACCACGACCTGCCCGTGCCGTTCCTCGTGCTGACGATGAGCGTGTGGGCCGGAGCCCGCTTCTCGCCCTTCGTGGCCGACGTGCACGCGATCCTGCTCGCCTCCGCGGTCACCGTGGCCACGGTCCTCGAGCACGGCCCCTTCCTGCAGATCGACAACCCGGACACGCGTGCGCTCGTGCTCCAGGCCTATGTCGCCGTCCTCGTCTCGCTCACGCTCGCGCTCTCGGTGGGACGCAGCGAGATCCTCCTGCTGAGCCACGCGGTGTCCCAGCAGGGCACGCTCGTGCGCACCATCGTCGACACCATGGCCGACGGCGTCAGCGTGGTCGACGCGCGCGGCAACGTCGTGCTGCGCAACCCGGCCGCCGAGGCGCTCGTCGGCGACCACCAGCGGGACGCCGACGGCAGGGGGGACGTCGGTGCCTACGGGCTCCGGCAGGTCGACGGCCGGCCGATCCCGCCCGAGGAGAGCCCGATCGCGCTGGCGCTCGCCGGCGCGAGGGTCGAGAAGGAGGACCTGGTCCTCCGCAACTCCCTGGCGCCCGGTGGCCGGATGCTCGAGGTCACCGCCCGCCCGCTGCCCGACACCGATCCGCCGCTGGCGGTCGTGGTGTTCCACGACGTCACCGCCGAGCGCCGCGAGCGCGACGAGCTGGCGTCGTTCGCCGGGGTCGTGGCCCACGACCTGCTCAACCCCCTCACCGTCATCGACGGCTGGTCCGAGGCGCTGCTCGAGGAGGCGCTGGCCGGTCGCCAGGTCGAGCCGGCGGAGCAGGCGCAGCGGCTCGACCGCATCCAGCGCGCCGCGCAGCGGATGCAGCACCTGATCAGCGACCTCCTCGCCTACACGACCGCACGTGACCTCGCCATCAACCCGGTCCGGGTCGACCTGGGGGCCCTCGCGAGCGACGTCGCCCGTGCTCGCGTCGACGCCAACCGCGTGCGCGACCTGCCCGAGCCCCTGATCACGGTCGACCCCGACCTGCCCCCGGTGCTGGCCGAGCCGGTGCTGCTGCGCCAGGTCGTCGACAACCTGATCGGCAACGCGGTCAAGTACGTCGCGCCGGGGGTGCGCCCTGAGATCCGGGTCTGCGCCCGGCGGGTCGCCGGCCCGGACGGGGCCGAGGACATGGTCGAGATCGAGGTCTCCGACAACGGCATCGGCATCCCGCCGGGCCAGCACGAGCAGGTCTTCGACAGCTTCCACCGCGCGCACAAGGACGGCTATCGCGGCACCGGCCTGGGCCTGTCGATCGTGAAGCGGATCGTGGAGCGGCACGGCGGGTCGGCCACCGCGCGCGACAACGACGGCGGGCGTGGGACGACGATGAGCGTCTCGTTCCCCGCCGCTAGGCTGGCTGACGGCCTTCCCGACCGAACCCAGGAGCACTGACGTGGCATCCATCGAAGCTGTCGGCGCCCGCGAGATCCTCGACTCGCGCGGCAACCCCACCGTCGAGGTCGAGGTCCTGCTCGACGACGGCGCGTTCGCCCGGGCGATGGTCCCCAGCGGGGCCTCGACCGGTGCCTTCGAGGCGGTCGAGCTCCGTGACGGCGGCAGCCGGTACGGCGGCAAGGGCGTCGGCCAGGCGGTCGACGCCGTGATCTCGACGATCGCCCCCGCCGTCGAGGGCCTCGCCGCCGACGACCAGCGGCTGATCGACCAGACGATGCTCGAGCTCGACGGCACGCCCAACAAGGCCACGCTCGGCGCGAACGCCATCCTCGGCGTCTCGCTCGCCGTCGCCCGGGCCGCGGCCGACAGCGCCGAGCTCCCGCTCTACCGCTACATCGGTGGCCCCAACGCCCACCTGCTCCCGGTGCCGATGATGAACATCCTCAACGGCGGCGCCCACGCCGACTCCAACGTCGACGTGCAGGAGTTCATGATCGCGCCGATCGGCGCCCCGACGTTCCGCGAGGCGCTGCGCTCCGGCGCCGAGGTCTACCACGCGCTGAAGTCGGTCCTGAAGAAGAAGGGCCTCTCGACCGGCCTCGGCGACGAGGGCGGCTTCGCGCCGAACCTGGACAGCAACCGGGCGGCGCTCGACCTGATCGCGGAGGCCGTCGAGGCCGCGGGCCTGAAGCTGGGGTCGGACATCGCGCTGGCCATGGACGTCGCCGCGTCGGAGTTCTACCGGGATGGCGCCTACGTCTTCGAGGGTTCGCCCAAGACCGCCGAGGAGATGACCGCCTACTACGCCGACCTGGTCGCGTCGTACCCGATCGTCTCGATCGAGGACCCGCTCGACGAGGACGACTGGGACGGCTGGAAGGCCATCACCGACGGTCTCGGCGCCCGGACCCAGCTGGTCGGCGACGACCTGTTCGTCACCAACGTCGAGCGGCTCCAGCGCGGCATCAGTGGCGGCCAGGCCAACGCGCTGCTGGTGAAGGTCAACCAGATCGGCTCGCTCACCGAGACCCTCGACTCCGTCGAGCTCGCGCACCGCAACGGCTTCCGCTGCATGATGAGCCACCGCTCGGGCGAGACCGAGGACACCACGATCGCCGACCTCGCCGTCGCGACCAACTGCGGCCAGATCAAGACCGGTGCCCCGGCGCGGTCCGATCGGGTCGCGAAGTACAACCAGCTGCTGCGGATCGAGGACGAGCTCGGAGACTCTGCGCGCTACTCCGGCGCGTCGGCGTTCCCTCGGTACGGTGCCTGAGCGAACCTAGGAGGCATGCCCTCCGAGTCTCGTCGTACGCCCTCGCGCGGACCCCGGGGGCGGAGCGTGCCCAGGCGGCCGATGCCGCGCCCGGCCGCCTCGGCGGCGTCCGGGGCGGCGGCCGCCCCGGCGCCGCGGTCCCGGCTGACCGGGCGGGCCGCGATCCTGGTGCTCGTGCTGGCGGTGCTCACCGTCAGCTACGCCTCGTCGCTGCGCGCCTACCTCGACCAACGGGCGCACATCACCGACCTGAAGGAGCAGATCGCGCTGCGCCAGGCGAGCATCGGCGAGCTCGAACGCGAGAAGCGCCGCTGGGAGGACCCGGCGTACCTCAAGCAGCAGGCGCGCGAGCTCAACTACGTCATGCCGGGCGAGACGTCCTACGTCGTCCTCGACGAGAACGGCGAGCCGCTCGAGCGCGACAGCGAGCTGACCGACCCCTCCACCGTGGCCCAGAAGCCGCCGACCGCGTGGTGGTCGAACGCCTGGGAGTCGGTCGAGCTGGCCGGCAACCCGCCGAAGCCGGAGGCTCCGCCGGCCGCCCGGATCAACGGCGAGCGGTGACCTGAGAGTGCCGAGTCGGCGCGAGGGACGGTGGGCCCGGCTGGCACGATGGGCGCGTGATCGACCCGAACGACGTCAGCGCCATCGAGGCCCAGCTCGGCCGTGAGCCACGGGCGATCCACGACATCGGCCACCGCTGCCCGTGCGGCAACCCCGATGTCGTCACGACCGAGCCGCGGCTGCCGAACGGGACGCCGTTCCCGACGACGTTCTACCTGACCTGCCCGCGCGCGGCGTCCCGGATCGGCACCCTCGAGGGCTCGGGCCTGATGAAGGAGATGCAGGACCGCCTGGGGCAGGACCCCGAGCTGGCGGCGGCCTACCGGGCCGCGCACGAGCGCTACCTCGAGGTGCGGGCGACGCTCGGCCAGGTCGAGGAGATCGAGGGCATCTCCGCCGGCGGCATGCCGGACCGGGTGAAGTGCCTGCACGTGCTCGCCGGCCAGTCGCTGGCCATGGGCCGCGGCGTGAACCCGCTGGGCGACGAGGTGCTCGACCTGCTCGGGGCGTGGTGGGAGCCCGGGCCGTGCGTGTGACGGGGCGGGTAGCGGCGATCGACTGCGGCACGAACACGATCAAGCTCCTCATCGGCGACCTCCCGGAGGTCGACGTCCGCGAGATGCGGATGGTCCGGCTCGGCCAGGACCTCGACCGCACCGGACGGATCGCGGACGAGGCGCTGGTGCGGGCGTTCGCCGCGATCGAGGAGTACGCCGCGCTGATCCGGGCGCACGGCGTACCGCCCGAGCGGGTGCGGTTCGTGGCGACCTCGGCCAGCCGGGACGCGTCGAACGCCGACGTCTTCGTGGCCGGCGTCCGGGAGCGGCTCGGCGTCGAGCCGGAGGTCGTGAGCGGGGAGGTCGAGGCGGCGCTGTCCTTCGACGGCGCGGTGCGCAATCTCCGGGCGGCGCCCGCCCTGCCGGTGCTCGTGATCGACGTCGGTGGCGGCTCCACCGAGCTGATCCTCGGGTCCTCCGCGCCCGAGGCCGCGGACTCGATGGACATCGGGTCCGTGCGGCTGCACGAGCGACACCTGCACTCCGACCCGCCGACCGCCGCGGAGGTGGCGGCGTGCGTCGCGGACATCGAGGCGCACCTCGACGCCTGCCCCGTCGACCCCGCGGCCGCGGCGACCGTGGTCGGCGTCGCCGGGACCGTGACCCAACTGGCGGCGGTCGCACTCGACCTGCCGGCGTACTCCCGCGAGGCGGTCGACCAGCTGGTGCTCCCGGCCGAGCAGGTGCTCGCCACCGCCGACCGGCTGGTCGCGATGACCGTCGCGGAGCGGCGCGCGCTGCCGTCGATGCACCCGGGACGCGCGGACGTGATCGACGCTGGCGTCCTGATCCTCGGGCAGGTGCTGCGCCGCTCCGGCGCCGCAGCGCTGGTGGTGTCCGAGGCCGACATCCTCGACGGGATCGCCTGGTCGCTGGCGACCTGAGTTTCGCTCACCGGCCCGCTGGGCACCGCCTGAAGCATGAGCGAGCACAGGACGACGGACGAGCCGATCGGCGCGGTCGTGCACCGGCTCTCGGAGCAGATCCCCGAGCTGGTGCGCAGCGAGATGCGGCTGGCGCAGGCGGAGCTGACGCAGAAGGGCAAGCGAGCCGGCCTCGGCATCGGGATGTTCAGCGTGGCCGGGCTGCTGGCGGTCTTCGCGGTGGCCGTGCTGATCGCGACCGCGATCATCGCGCTGGACCTGGTGCTCCCCTTGTGGGCGTCCGCGCTGATCGTCGCGGGAGTGCTGCTCGTCGGCGCCCTCGGCGCCGCCCTCGGCGGCAAGAACGAGCTCGAGCAGGCGACCCCCGCCAAGCCGGAGCACGCGATCGAGGGCGTCAAACAGGACATCGCCGCCGTGAAGGGAGAGCGTTCGTGAGCACGAACGGGACGAGCCCGCAGGAGATCGAGGCGGACATCGCACGCCAGCGCGAGCAGCTCGCCGCCACCATCGACCAGTTGCACGACCAGATCGAGACGAAGGCGAAATCCACGGCGAAGGTGGCGGCCATCGTGGCCGGCGTCGCGCTCGTCGGCCTCGTCGGGCTCGCCCTCTGGCGACGCCGCCACTGACCCCCACCACTCCAGGGAGGAACCCATGTTGTTCATCAAGCCCAGCCTCGTCGTCGGCTTCGCCGCCGGCTACGTCCTCGGTGCGCGCGCCGGTCGGGAGCGCTACGAGCAGATCAGCAACGGCGCCCGGAAGTTCATGGGCAACCCGACCGTGCAGTCCGCCGCCAGCAAGGCGCAGGAGACCGTGGCCACCCAGGCGCCGGTCGTCGCCGATGCGGTCAAGGACAAGGCGACCTCGGCCGCGTCCGCCGTCGCGGACAAGGTGAGCCGGGACAACGACTCGGCCCCCGCGGGCACCAACGCCAACCCCTGACGTCCCAGACGTTCCAGGCGGGAACGCGCGGGAGGATGGCGGTATGAGCGCCGTCCTCCCGCACCCCGCGACGGGGGACCCGTTCCCCTCGCCGGTCCCGCCGGGGACCGGCTGGCCGGGTGACCCGGCGGAGGCGGCGACGGCGGTCGCGCGGACGCCGGCCCAGGTACGCCGCCTCGCCCGGCAGGCGTCGCTCGACGAGCTCGACGCCCGGATCTCGGTGTGCCGTGCGTGCCCGCGACTCGTCCGCTGGCGCGAGGACGTCGCGCACGCCAAGCGCGCGTCGTACGCCGCCGAGCCCTACTGGGGCCGCCCGATCCCCGGCTGGGGCTCCCCGACGCCCCGCATCCTCGTCGTCGGGCTCGCGCCGGCCGCGAACGGCGCCAACCGCACCGGCCGGATCTTCACCGGCGACCGCAGCGGCGACTGGCTCTTCGCCTCGCTGCACCGGGTCGGCCTCGCGACGCAGGGCACGAGCGTCCACGCGGCCGACGGCCTCGAGCTGGTCGACACCCGCATGGTCGCCACGGTCCGCTGCGCCCCGCCCGACAACAAGCCGACGACCGTCGAGCGCGACACCTGCGCGCCCTGGATCGAGGCCGAGCTCGGCCTGCTCGCCGAGCACGTCCGCGTGGTCGTCGCGCTCGGCGGCTTCGGCTGGGACGCCGCCCTGCGGTCGTACGCCGCCCTCGGCTGGACCGTCGCCCGCCCCAAGCCCCGCTTCGGCCACGGCGCCGAGGCCACCCTCGTCGGCCCGGACCGCTCGGTGACGCTCCTGGGCTGCTACCACCCCAGCCAGCAGAACACCTTCACCGGACGGCTCACCGAGCCGATGCTCGACGACGTCCTCGGCCGGGCGGCCGTCCTCGGCACAATGTCCTCGTAGCCGGCGGGACGTCATCCGCGCTGGTCGCTCCCGCGACCACCTCGCATGACGTCCCGGCGGAGCCGCCCCCGTATCCCAACCGGCAGAGGAAGCCGCCTTAAAAGCGGCGTGTTCTGGGTTCGAGTCCCAGCGGGGGCACGACCGGGAGGTCGGCCGGCGGCGGTCAGCCCTTGGTGATCCGGATCCAGTCGATGTCACCGGGGAAGTAGTCGCAGCTGTCGGCGCCCACGGTGGGGTCGCTCGTGTCGCAGTCGAACTTGCCCCCGACGGTCCAGGGCTTGGTGTTGTCGATGGTGCCGGTCGGTTTGACGGCGCGCTTGTCGAACGCCCCGTCCACGTAGAGCGTCACCTGCGTGGCGGTGCGCTCGCAGCGGATGACGTGCCACTGGCCGTCGTTGAGCGGCATCGTGGTCCGGATCGCGGCCTGCGCGGTCGGTGACTTGAACATGCAGCTCAGGTAGCCCCGGGGCTGCTGGAACTTGACCTGCCCGCCGGTCGTCCGCGCCTGTCCCTTCTGCAGGACGTTGCCGAACCGGTCGGTGGAGCGGTAGCGGAACTCGACCACGAACGTGCTGCTCCCGGGATCGAGGGAGCCGTCGGGCGCGTCGTCGACCATGATGAGGTGGTCGGCGCCGTAGTACGTGGTCGCGTCCGGCGAGTGCCGGTCCCAGTCCGCGTCGGACCCGTTCATGATGATGTGGCTCCCGATCGCCCCGTGGTGTCCGAGGCCGGAGCCGTCGGCCGCCGTCCTGGCGCCGGCGGGCTCATTGAGCTGCAGGTCGAGGACGACCGTGCCGTGCGCCGCCGGTCCGGCCAGCACCATCCCGACGGCAGTGCCCAGTGCTCCGATCCGCGTCCCGAGTCGCATCATGGCCTCCCGGCAGCGGCCGGCATCGGGTACGCCGGCCAGGTCCCCACCACGATACGTCCTCACCAGCGCACTCTGGGGAACTCTCCGGCTCCTCCCGGCGTTGAACCCGGTGGACCCACCTAGACTGGGTCAACCCCACAGGCCTCGAGGAGAGACCATGCAGAGCAACAACCCGGTGTTCCGCCGTTCGGAGGAGTTCAACAGCGCGAACGCCTACGGCAACCAGACGTACGCCGGCAACGGGTCCGCCCGCCAGGGCTACGGCCAGACCGGCTACACCGATCCGTCCACCTGGAGCACGGGCGCGCCCGGCCAGCCGGGTGTCCCCGGTCAGGCCCCGGTCGCCACCGGCGGCCCGATGACGATCGACTCGGTCGTCCAGAAGACGGGGATCTCCCTGTTCCTGGTCTTCGTGGCGGCCGCCGCGACCTGGTTCCTGACGCCCGAGATCAGCTCCGACGCCGACCTCGGCCCGCTGGTCGCCGCGATGACGATCGGCTCGTTGGCCGCCTTCGGCCTGTCGCTGGTCAACTCGTTCAAGCGCGTGATCAGCCCCGCGCTCGTGATGGCGTTCGCCGTGGCGGAGGGCATCGCCCTCGGCGCCCTGAGCAAGTTCTTCGACGCCCAGTTCGGCGGCGGCATCGTCACGCAGGCGGTGATCGGCACCTTCGCGGCCTTCGGCGGCACGCTCGCGGCGTACAAGTTCTTCAACATCCAGGTCGGCAGCAAGTTCCGCACCTTCGTGATCGCCGCCGTGTTCGGCATGGTGGGGCTGAGCATCCTCGAGGTCGTCCTCGGCCTGTTCAGCAGCGAGCTCGGCCTGTTCGGCTTTGGCGCTGCCGGTCTGCTGTTCGCGATCGTCGGCCTGGTGCTCGGTGTGTTCATGCTGATCCTCGACTTCGACTTCGTCGAGCAGGGCGTCGCCAACGGCATCCCGGAGCGGGAGTCGTGGCGGGCCGCCTTCGCGATGACGGTGAGCCTGGTCTGGATCTACACCAACCTGCTGCGCATCCTGGCGATCTTCAACCAGGACTGACGCCGCTCAGCCGCTGACCGCGTCGACCCGTCCGAGCTCCTCGGGCGGGTCGACGTCGTTCTGGCCCTCGGCGCTCTCCTCGTCCTCGGGCGCCTCGCCCTCGGCGCCGGGCTGGCGGCGGCGGCGCCGCAGCTCGACCCACAGGCCGCGGACCCCGCGGCGGGAGCCGCCGACCTCGGTGCCGCCGAGCTCGGTGCCGGGCACGTTGACGGCCTGGAGGGCGGCCGCGGTGATCGGCAGGACGCCCTCGCCGCGGTAGGCCTCGGGCTCGACCTCGTCGTCCGGGACCAGGCCGAGGGCCGCGAGCGTCGAGGGCAGCAGCACCTGGGCCAGCGAGCGGTAGCCGTCGGCCGACGGATGGAACTGGTCGGGCCCGAAGAGCACCGCCGGCGCGGCCGCGAACTCCGGCCCGAGGATCGAGCCGAGCGACACCGTGCGGCCACCCTGCTCGAGCACCGCGATCGTCTGGGCCGCCGCGAGCCGGCGCGACCACATCCGGGCCACCTGCTTGAGCGGCGGCGCGATCGGCTTGATCGTCCCGAGGTCGGGACAGGTGCCGACGAGCACCGAGACGCCGGCCTCGTGCAGCCGCCGGACAGCCTCGGAGAGGTGGCGCACCGAGGCCGACGGCAGCACGCGGTGGGTGACGTCGTTGGCGCCGATGAGGATCACCGCGACGTCGGGCTCGGTCGGCAGGGCGAGGTCGAGCTGGGTGTCGAGATCGGAGGACTTGGCGCCGACGACGGCGACGTCGCGCAGGAACACGCGGCGGTCGGCGCGCTCGGCCAGGCCGCTGGCGAGCACGGCGCCCGGCGTCTCCTCGACCCGGTCCACGCCGTAGCCGGCGGCGCTGGAGTCACCGAGCAGCGCGACCTTGATCGCGGGCCCGGGTCGGCCGCGGCCGTAGTAGCCGGTCGGGTCGGGCGGCTCGCCCTCGGCGTTGCCGATGGTCTTGCGCGCGACGGCGGCCTCGGCGCGCAGTACGCCGTAGAGCCCGGCGCCGAGCACGGACAGCCCACCCCCGCCGTACGCCGCTGCGGAGGCCAGCTTCCGAGCAGCACCTGCCTTCCCCACGAGCATCACTCTACGGAGGAGGCCCACGGCGTTTCCCGGGATACCCCCACCCGCCCCTAGATTGGGGGAATGCAGTACGTGAACTCTCTCCTCGAGCTGATCGGCAACACCCCGCTGCTCAGGCTCTCGAAGTCCACGGGCTCCCTGGAGGGCGCGAAGGGACCGATCGTCCTGGCCAAGGTGGAGTACCTGAACCCCGGCGGCTCCGTGAAGGACCGCATCGCCACGCGCATGATCGAGGCCGCCGAGGCCTCCGGCGAGCTCCAGCCGGGCGGCACGATCGTGGAGCCGACGTCGGGCAACACCGGCGTGGGACTGGCGATGGTCGCCCAGCAGAAGGGCTACAAGTGCGTCTTCGTCTGCCCGGACAAGGTCAGCGAGGACAAGCGCAACGTGCTGCGCGCGTACGGCGCCGAGGTGGTCGTCTGCCCGACCGCGGTCGAGCCCGAGCACCCCGACTCCTACTACAACGTCTCCGACCGGCTCGCCGCGCAGCCCGGCGCCTGGAAGCCCGACCAGTACTCCAACCCGCACAACCCGCGGTCGCACTACGAGTCGACCGGTCCGGAGATCTGGGCGCAGACCGACGGGAAGGTCACGCACTTCGTCGCGGGTGTCGGCACCGGCGGCACCATCAGCGGGACCGGCCGCTACCTCAAGGAGCAGAACCCCTCGGTCCAGGTCGTGGGCGCGGACCCGGCCGGCTCGGTCTACTCCGGCGGCTCCGGCCGCCCGTACCTCGTCGAGGGCGTCGGTGAGGACTTCTGGCCCGACGCCTACGACCGCGACGTCGCCGACCGGATCATCGAGGTCTCCGACGCGGACTCGTTCGCGATGACCCGTCGCCTCGCTCGTGAGGAGGCGCTGCTGGTCGGCGGCTCGTCCGGCATGGCGGTGCACGCCGCGATCCAGCTCGCGCACGAGCTCGAGGGCACGCCCGAGGGGGAGTCCGCGGTGATCGTGGTGCTGCTCCCGGACTCCGGCCGCGGCTACCTCACCAAGGTCTTCAACGACGACTGGCTCGGCCAGTACGGCTTCCCCGTCAACGGGGTGGACGGCCCGGCGACGAACGTGGGCGAGGTGCTGCGCGGCAAGGACGGCCGGATGCCGGACCTGGTGCACACGCACCCCAACGAGACCATCGCCGAGGCCGTGGCGATCCTCCAGGAGTACAACGTCTCGCAGATGCCGGTCGTCCGCGCCGAGCCGCCCGTCGTGGCGGCCGAGGTGGTCGGCTCGGTCTCCGAGCGGGCGCTGCTCGACCTCCTGTTCACCGGCACCGCCCGGCTCACCGACAGCGTCAGCCAGCACATGTCCGACCCGCTCCCGTCGATCGGCTCCACCGAGCCGGCCTCCGATGCGGTCGGCGCGCTCGAGGGCGCGGACGCGTTGCTGGTCCACGAGGACGGCAAGCCCGTCGGCGTCGTCACCCGTCACGACCTGCTGGGGTACCTCGCCCGCGGCTGAGACCGGTGGACACCCGTACCAAGCAGTTGCTTGGTACGGTGCAAGGCATGGCGGCGCCCCCTGCGAGCAGTCCGGCGATCGAGGGCTGGTTCACCACCGGGTCGGACCCGGCGCTGATCGGCACCCGCTGCACGGCGTGCGGGACGGTGTCTTCCCGCGGCTGGGTGGGGCTTCGGGGCACGGGTTCTGCCGCAACCCCGGCTGCGGGGGCGAGGAGTTCGAGGAGACCGAGCTGTCGCGCCGTGGGACCGTGTGGTCCTACACCGACGCGCAGTACCAGCCGCCGCCGCCGTACGTCGCCCGCACCGACCCCTACGAGCCGTTCGCGCTGGCCGCGGTCGAGCTGCCGGAGGGGCTCGTGGTGGTCGGCCAGGTCGCCGACGGGTACGGCGTCGCCGACCTGCGGGTGGGCGGTGAGGTCGAGCTCGTCGTCGAGACGATCTACGTCGACGACACCGGCGACCGCACGATCTGGCGCTGGAAGCCCGTCGTCGAGATGGGCGAGGAGGCGGACCAGTGAGCGCGCACGACGTGGCCGTCGCGGGTGTCGGCATGCACCCGTGGGGCAAGTGGGGCCGCGGCTTCGTCGAGTACGGCGTGCACGCGGCCCGCGCCGCGCTCGCCGACTCCGGTGTCGACTGGCGCGACGTCGACCTGGTGGTGGGGGGCGAGACGGTCCGCAACGGCTACGGCGGGTACGTCGCCGGCGCCACCTTCGCGCAGGCGCTCGGAACGGCGCCCGGGTCGCCACGTCGTACGCCGCCTGCGCCACCGGCGCCCAGGCCCTCGACACCGCCCGCGCCCGGATCCTCGCCGGTCTCTCCGAGGTCGCGCTCGTGGTCGGCGCGGACACCACCCCCAAGGGCTTCCTCGCCCCGAACGCCGGCGAGCGCTGGGACGACCCGGACTGGCTGCGGTTCCGGCTGCTCGGCATGACGAACCCGGCGTACTTCGCGATGTACGCGCGCCGCCGGATGGAACTGTACGGCGCCACCCCGGAGGACTTCGCGCAGGTCAAGGTCAAGAACGCGAAGCACGGGCTGGCGAACCCCAACGCCCGCTACCGCCAGGAGGTCTCGGTCTCCGACGTGTTGGCGTCGGCCGTGGTCTGCGACCCGCTGCACCTGCTCGACATCTGCGCCACCTCCGACGGCGCCGCGGCGGTGGTGCTCACCAGCACCGAGTACGCCAGGCGGCACGGCCTCGCCGGCGAGGGACGGGCGCCGGTGCGGATCACCGCGGTATCGACGGTGACGCCGACCTTCCCGAACACCGTCCTGGACATGCCGAACCTGTCCACGGACGCCAGCACGGCGGTCGCCGCTCCCGAGCGGACCTTCAAGGAGTCGATCGGCCGGGCGGCGTACGAGGAGGCGGGCGTCGACCCCGCCGACGTCTCGGTCGCCGAGGTCTACGACCTCTCGACCGCCCTCGAGCTGGACTGGATCGAGGACCTCCAGCTGTGCGAGCGCGGCGAGGCCGAGTCCCTGCTGCGCGCGGGCGACACCACGATCGGTGGCCGGATCCCGGTCAACCCCTCCGGCGGCCTCGCCTGCTTCGGCGAGGCCGTCCCGGCCCAGGCCCTCGCGCAGGTCTGCGAGCTCACCTGGCAGCTGCGCGGCCAGGCCACCGGCCGCCAGGTCGAGGGCGCCACCGTCGGCATCACCGCCAACCAGGGCCTGTTCGGCCACGGCTCCGCGGTGGTCCTCAGCCGCTGATCTCGAGCCTCGCGGCGGGCCGGCGGTGCCCCAGCCACCGTCTGCCGGCGCGGAACGGTGGCTAGTCCACCGCCGTCCCGTCCGGGCTGCTCACCCGCCGTCGGTCCGGGTCTGCCGGCGGGTGGCGTGGAGCGCGGTCACCGCTGCGCCACCTCGCCGTCGACGTACACCCACCGCGCACCGCGCCTCTCGAACGAGCTCCGCTCGCGCAGCTCGCCCGGCACGCCGTCGCGCTCGTACGCCGCCACGAACTCGACCCAGTCCTCGCCCGACCCCACCACCGTGAGCCCGGTCCAGGTGAGAAGGGGGTCGAGGGAGAGGTCGTCCGGCCGCGTGCGCGGATGCCACGTGCGGAAGACGTAGCCGGTGTCGCCGACCGCGTAGGCGGCGTACCGCGACCGCATCAGCTCCTCGGCCGTCCCGGCGACGGCGGGGCCGCGGTGCAGGCGGCCGCAGCAGGCGTCGTACACCTCGGCGGAGCCGCACGGGCATCGCTGTTGGAGCGGCATGTCCGCAATGTATCCGGAGACCGGTCCCGCCTCTTGCCCGCCCGGCGTAGCGTGGCGGCCGTGAGTGCTCCCTCCACCCCGCCGCAGATCAGCACGGTCGGAGAGCTGCGCGCCTCCGGCCACATCCAGAGGTCCCTGCGCGAGGAGCTCCGCGACAACCTCCTCGCCGCCCTGCGCGAGGGCCGGGACCCGTGGCCCGGGCTGCACGGCTTCGAGGACACCGTCATCCCGCAGCTCGAGCGGGCGCTGATCGCCGGTCACGACGTGGTGCTGCTCGGCGAGCGTGGCCAGGGCAAGACCCGGCTGCTGCGCACCTTGGTGGGCCTGCTCGACGAGTGGACCCCGGTGATCTCCGGCTCGGAGCTCGGCGAGCACCCCTATGAGCCGATCACCCATGCCTCCCGGGCCGCCGCCGCGTCGTACGGCGACGACCTGCGCGTCTCGTGGCGGCACCGCGACGAGCGGTACGCCGAGAAGCTGGCCACCCCCGACACCAGCGTCGCCGACCTCATCGGTGACGTGGACCCGATGAAGGTCGCGGAGGGCCGCTCGCTCGGTGACCCGGAGACCATCCACTTCGGCCTGATCCCGCGCAGCCACCGCGGCATCGTCGCGATCAACGAGCTGCCCGACCTGGCCGAGCGGATCCAGGTCGCGATGCTCAACGTGATGGAGGAGCGCGACATCCAGATCCGCGGCTACGTGCTGCGGCTCCCGCTGGACGTGCTCGTCGTCGCGAGCGCCAACCCCGAGGACTACACCAACCGCGGCCGGATCATCACGCCGCTCAAGGACCGCTTCGGCGCGGAGATCCGCACGCACTACCCCACCGAGCTCGAGGACGAGGTCGCGGTGATCCGCCAGGAGGCCGAGCTGGTCGCGCAGGTGCCGGACGCGCTGATGGAGGTGCTGGCGCGGTTCACCCGCCAGCTGCGCGAGTCCAGCGCGGTCGACCAGCGCTCGGGCGTCTCGGCGCGCTTCGCGATCGCCGGCGCCGAGACCATCGCCGCCGCCGCGCTGCACCGCGCCACCGTCCAGGGCGAGGGCGAGGCCGTCGCGCGGGTCGTCGACCTCGAGACCGCGGTCGAGGTGCTCGGCGGCAAGGTCGAGTTCGAGAGCGGCGAGGAGGGCCGCGAGGCCGAGGTCCTCACCCACCTCCTCCGCACCGCGACGGCCGAGACCGTCCGCGCGCACTTCCACGGGGTCGACTTCGCGCTGCTGGTCGACGCCATCGAGGCCGGCGCCATGGTCACCACCGGCGAGCAGGTCACGGCCCGCGAGTTCCTCACCGGCCTGCCCGTGCTGGGAGAGTCCGAGCTCTACGACGACGTCTGCGACCGGCTCGGCGCCACCAACGACGGCCAGCGCGCGTGCGCGATCGAGCTCGCGCTCGAGGGCCTCTACCTCGCCCGCAAGATCGGGAAGGACACCGACGGCGCGGAGACCGTCTATGGCTGAGTCCCCGCCCATGCCGACACCCACGCCCTACCCCGACCAGGTCTGGATGCGCAGGGATCCCTCGTGAAGGACCGCACCCGCTTCAAGCGGTACGACGGCGGCGACCCGCTCGCCCCACCGGTCGACCTCGCCGAGGCCCTCGACGCGATCGGCGAGGACGTGATGGCGGGCTACTCGCCCGAGCGCGCGATGCGCGAGTTCCTGCGCCGCGGCGGACGCGACCAGGCCGGCCTCGACGACCTGGCCCGGCGGGTGGCCGAGCGCCGGCGCGAGCTCACCCAGCGGCACAACCTCGACGGCACGCTCGAGGAGGTCCGCGAGCTGCTCGACCACGCGCTGCTCGAGGAGCGCAAGCAGCTCGCGCGTGACGCGATGATGGACGACGCCGACCGCGCGTTCCGGGAGATGCAGCTGGGGAGCCTGCCGCCGAACACCGCGGCCGCGGTCAGCGAGCTGTCGTCGTACGACTGGCAGAGCCGCGAGGCCCGCGAGGACTACGAGAAGATCAAGGACCTGCTCGGCCGCGAGCTGCTCGACCAGCGGTTCGCCGGCATGAAGCAGGCGCTGGAGAACGCGACCGACGAGGACCGCGCCGCGGTCAACGAGATGCTCGGCGACCTCAACGACCTGCTCGAGAAGCACCGGCTCGGCGAGGACACCCAGGACGACTTCGACGAGTTCATGGCCAAGCACGGGGACTTCTTCCCGGAGAACCCGCGCAACATCGACGAGCTCCTCGACTCCCTCGCCGAGCGCTCGGCCGCGGCCCAGCGGATGCTCAACTCGATGTCGCCCGAGCAGCGGCAGGAGCTGATGGAGCTCTCCCAGCAGGCCTTCGGCTCGCCGCAGCTCTCCGACGCGCTCGACCGGCTCGACGCCAACCTCCAGGCCCTGCGGCCCGGTGAGGACTGGGGCGGGTCGGAGCAGATGTCCGGCGACGAGGGACTCGGGCTCGGCGACGGCACCGGCGTCTTCTCGGACCTCGCCGACCTCGACACGCTCGCCGAGCAGCTCTCGCAGTCCTACGGCGGCGCCCGGATGGACGACGTCGACCTCGACAAGCTCGCGCGGCAGCTGGGCGACCAGGCCGCCGTGGACGCGAGGACGCTCCGACGGCTGGAGCAGGCCCTGCACGACTCCGGCTACATGAGGCGCGGCACCGACGGGCAGTACCGCCTGTCCCCGAAGGCGATGCGCCAGCTCGGCAAGGCGCTGCTGCGCGACGTCGCCGAGCGGATGTCGGGCCGGCAGGGGCAGCGCGAGCTCCAGCGTGCCGGCGCGGCGGGCGACCTGTCGGGGGCGACCCGGCCGTGGGCCTTCGGCGACACCGAGCCGTGGCACGTCCCGCGCACGATCCTCAACGGCGTGCTCCGCCGGGCCGGCGCCCCGGCCGGGCCGCGCCTGTCGATCGACGACGTCGAGGTCCAGGAGACCGAGGCGCGGACCCAGGCCGTGGTCGCGCTGCTCGTCGACACGTCGTTCTCGATGGCCATGGACGGGCGCTGGGTGCCGATGAAGCGCACCGCGCTGGCGCTGCACACGCTGATCCGGTCCCGCTTCCGCGGCGACCACCTCCAGCTGATCGGCTTCGGCCGGCACGCCGAGGTGATGGAGATCGAGCAGCTCACCGGCCTCGACGCGATGTGGGACAAGGGCACGAACCTCCACCACGCGCTGCTGCTCGCGAACCGCCACTTCCGCAAGCACCCCAACGCCCAGCCGGTGCTGCTGATCGTCACCGACGGCGAGCCGACGTCGCACCTCGAGCCCGACGGCCACGTCTACTTCTCCTACCCGCCGCACCCGCTCACGGTCGCGTACGCCGTCCGCGAGCTCGACAACGCGGGTCGGCTCGGCGCCCAGGCCACGTTCTTCCGCCTGGGCGAGGACCCGGGCCTGGCCCGGTTCATCGACCAGATGGCCCGCCGCGTCGACGGGCGGGTCGTCGCGCCGGAGCTCGACGACCTCGGTGCGGCCGTCGTCGGGTCGTACCTCGGCTCCCGCGGCCCGTCCGGTCTCGGCGGGGGCGGCGGCTACGGCGACTGGTTCGGCGGCCGGGGGTTCTGGGTCGGCGACTGACCCTGCTCGTCGCCGGCCAGCTGGTCGTCGGCATGGAACCGGGCGCACCGGGTCACCGGCAGGCCTGACCCGTGGGCACCACCCGAGACTGGCCATCGTCACCGGCGCCGACTCCGGCATCGGTCAGGCGACCGCGAAGCTGCTGGCGACCGAGGGGCACGACGTCGGCATCACCTTCCATACCGACGAGGAGGGCGCTCGGGCGACCGCCGAGGAGATCGGCAAGCGCGGGCAGCGCTGCGTCGTCGAGCGGCTCGACGCCGACCGGCCGGACGCCGACCAGGTCGTCGACCGGCTCGCCGAGCAGCTCGGCGGCGTCGGCGTGCTGGTCAACGTCGCCGGCACCGGGCGCTCCTCGAAGGCCCTCGACCTCGACCTCGCGACCTGGCGGCACGTGCTGGCCACCGACCTCGACGGGCCGTTCCTCTGCGCCCAGGCCGCGGCCCGACGCATGGTGGCCGCGGGGCACGGCGGCCGGATCATCAACGTCACCAGCGTGCACGAGCACGTGCCGCGCCTGGGCGCGGCGGCGTACTGCTCCGCCAAGGCGGGCCTCGGCGCGCTGACCAAGGTCCTCGCGCTCGAGCTCGCCGAGCACGGCATCGCCGTCAACGCGGTGGCGCCGGGCGAGATCGCCACGGAGATGACCGGCATGGACGAGTCCGAGGCCTACGACCAGGAGCGACCGGGCAACCCCCTCGGCCGGCCCGGCCACGTCGTCGAGGTCGCGTCGGTGATCGGCTTGCTGGCGTCCCCGCGCGCGGCGTACGTCACCGGCTCGTCCTACGTCGTCGACGGTGGTCTCATGCTGATGGCCGCGCACGGTCACGACGAGGCGACGGACTGGCGCACGGTCTGAGCACGTCCGGTCAGTCGGGGTAGGTGCTGGCGGACCCCCTCTCCCAGTGGGCGCAGGGCCGCGTGTTGGTGCGGCGCACCCCCGCGCACGGGGGCATCCGCTCGGGCGGCTCGAGCTCGTCGGTGTGGACGTCGCGCACCATCACCTCCCGCACCGGCTGGTAGGCCTTCTGGACCACGAGGCAGTCGCAGCGCACCGCCTGCGAGCGGAACCGCCTCTCCAGCGCGGTGGCCGTCGGCGAGCGCAGGTCGCGGAACCGCGTCGCCCACAGCAGCGAGGAGTCGCAGCCGAACTCCGCCACCATCCGCGCCACGAAGCACACCAGGCACTCGCCCTCCTGTGGCTCCCGCTCCGCCACCGCCCGGAGATAGTGCTCGACCTCGACCACGCCGCTCGTGCTGCTCATGAGACCTGTATAGGCGCTGCCACCGACAGTCGGGTTGGATGACGAGGTGGACATGACCGTCGTGATCGTCAACGTCGTCGGCTGGCTCGGGATGGCCCTGCTGGTCAGCGCCTACGCGCTCGTCACGGCGGGCCGGATGCCCGGGACCGGACTGCTGTTCCAGTTGATGAACCTCTCCGGCGGCGCGTTCCTCATGGTCAACTCCGCCTGGTACAGCGCCTGGCCCTCGGCCGCGCTCAACCTGGTGTGGGTGGTCATCGGGGTCGTCGGCCTCGCCCGGGCGGCCCTGCGCACGCGGCCGGTCGCCCGCGGCGCCGCCTAGAGGCCGGGTGCAGGTACGCCGCGAGCTCCTCGATCCCGTCGACCAGCCGGGTGCCGGGGCGGGCCCACGCGGCGTTGGCGTCGACCGCGTGCACCGGTACGCCGGCCGGAAGCACGTCCGAGGCCACGAGCTCGTCCGCGAGCGACCGCGCGCCGGCCAGGTCGTAGCCGCAGGGCGCCACGACCACCACGTCCGGGTCCACCGAGTGCACGGTCTCCCAGAGCACCCGCTCGGACTTCGCGCCGGCCGTGCCGAGCACGCACGACCCGCCGGCGGCCTCGATCATCTCCGGGACCCAGTGGCCGGGGGAGTAGGGCGGGTCGGTCCACTCCAGCAGCACGACCCGGGGGCGCGGCAGGCCCGCGACCCGCCCGCGGACCGCGGCCAGTCGGGAGCGCAGCGAGGCCACCAGCTCCTCCGCGGCGGACAGGTGGCCCGTGACCCGACCGAGCGTGACGATCGACTCGAGGACCTCGTCGATCGTGTGCGGATCGATGGTGAGCACCTCGGCTCGGCAGCCGAGGTAGGAGAGCGCGTCGTCGACCACGGAGACGTCGACCGCGCAGACGGCGCAGAGGTCCTGGGTGACGACCAGGTCGGGGTCGAGCTCGGCGAGCGCGTCGGCGGCCAGGTGGTAGAGGTCCTCCCCGCGCGCCATCGCGCCGGCGACGTACGTGTCGATCTCCGCGGGCGTCAGCCCCTCGGGGAGCGCCGAGGTGGAGACGATCCGCCGGCTGCGGGCCTCGGGCGGGTGGTCGCACTCGAAGGTCACGCCGACCACGTCGTCGCCGGCCCCGATGGCGAAGAGGATCTCCGTGGTGGAGGGGAGGAGGGAGACGATCCGCACCTCTCCACCCTAGGAGCCTCAGGACGACCTCCGTGTCCGGCCCGGCGCCGGCTCGGAGAGAATGGCGCCGATGGACGACCCCTCCGCCGCCGTGCTCGCCCTGCTCGGTCTCGCAGCGCTCGCGGCGGGGTTCGTGGACGCGGTGGTCGGCGGCGGCGGGCTGATCCAGCTGCCGGCGCTCCTGCTCGGCATGCCGAACGCCACGCCGGTCCAGGTGCTCGCCACGAACAAGGTGGCGTCGATCTGCGGGACGACGGTGAGCGCGGCGACGTACTACCGCCGGATCAAGCCCGACCCGCGGACGTTCCTGCCGCTGATGGCGCTCGCCTTCCTCGGGTCCGCGGCGGGTGCGGCGGTCGCGAGCCTGATCCCGCGGGAGGCCTTCGAGCCGATCGTGCTGGTCGCGCTGGTCGTGGTCGGCGGCTACGTGCTGTTCAAGCCCGAGCTCGGCGAGCAGACCGCGCTGCGCTTCCAGGGTCACCGCCACCTGGTCGCGGCGATGGTCACCGGCCTCCTCGTCGGCTTCTACGACGGCGCGCTCGGCCCGGGCACCGGCAGCTTCTTCGTGTTCACGCTCGTCGGGCTGATGGGCTACTCGTTCCTCGAGGCCTCCGCGAAGGCGCGGCTCGCCAACTGGGCCACGAACCTCGCCGCGATCCTGGTCTTCGCGCCGCAGGGCGCGATCGTCTGGCAGGTCGCGATCGTCATGGGCCTGGCCAACGTCGTGGGCGGGTACGTCGGCGCGCGGACCGCCGTCTCCCGCGGCGCGCGCTTCGTCCGCGTGTTCTTCATCGTGGTCGTGTCGGCCTTCGTGGTGACCCTCGGCGGAGACGTCCTGGGCGCCTGGTGAGCGCGCTGTGGTGAGCTACCTGACCCTCGCCCGACCCGCCGAGGCCGCGATCGAGGTCAAGCGCTCGCGGTTCCTCTGCACGCTCCGCCGGGTCGAGGACGAGGCGGCCGCCCGGGCGGTCGTCGACGGCCTCCGCAAGCAGCACTGGGACGCGCGGCACCACTGCTCGGCCTTCCGCCTCCACCCCGATGTCGAGCGGTCCTCCGACGACGGCGAGCCGGCCGGTACGGCGGGCGCTCCCATGCTCGAGGTGCTCCGTGGCCACGCCGTGAGCGACGTCGTCGCGGTCGTCACCCGCTGGTTCGGCGGCACGCTGCTCGGGGCCGGCGGGCTCGTGCGTGCCTACGGCGACGCGGTCCGGGCCGCGCTCGACGAGGCCGGGACGCTGCGCCGGAGCCTGGTCCGCGAGCACCTGCTCGACCTCGACCACGCGGACGCCGGGCGGGTCGAGAGCGACCTGCGGGCGCGCGGGGTGGCGGTCGTCGGGACGGAGTACGCCGCCCGGGTGACCCTCCGCCTCGGCGTACCTCCCGAGGAGGAGGCGCGGCTGGCCGCGCTGGTCGCCGAGCTGACCGCGGGCGCCGCGGAAACCCGGGTGGCAGGGGAGCGGTGGGTCGATAGCCTCGACGCATGAGCGTTGTGGTGGACCTGGGGGACCTCCCCGAGCGGCTGCGGGAGTTCGACCGCGGCTACCTGCTGAGCAGCCGGGACGGGCTGGTGAAGGCGGTGTCGGTCCGCGCGGTCGCCGAGGACGGGACGCTGCTCGTCGCGGCACCGGGCCGCGGGTCGGTCGCGAACGTCGGCTCCAACCCGGCCGTCACGCTGCTGTTCCCGCCGCTGGAGAGCCCCGGCATGACGCTGCTCGTCGACGGCACCGCCGCCGCCGAGGGCGACGACGTGCGGGTGACGCCCACCGGCGCGGTGCTGCACAAGGCGGTGTCGTGACGACGTCCCCGTCCTGGGTCACGGCGTTCCTCGACTTCGCGCCCGGCGACCTCGAGCGCGGCGCGGAGTTCTGGCGGGACGTGACCGGCTACCGCCTCTCCGCCCGGCGCGGGCCGGCCGGGGAATTCGCGTCGCTGGTGCCGCCGGACGGCGACGACCACCTCCGCGTCCAGGGGCTCGCCGCCGGCGACGGGCGCCTCCACCTGGACCTGCACGTCGAGGACCCCACCCGTGCCGCCGAGGCCGCGATCGAGCTCGGGGGTCACGTGCTCGTGCGGCACGAGGACGGGTACGTCGTGCTGCGCTCGCCCGGCGGGTTCGACTTCTGCTTCGTCGCCCACCCCGCCACCCGACGCCCCGCGCCGACGGCGTGGCCCGGCGGCCGGTCGATGGTCGACCAGGTCTGCCTCGACGTGCCGCCGTCGGCGTACGACGTGGAGGTGGAGTTCTGGCGGGCCCTGACCGGCTGGGAGCTCGACCCCGACGTCGACCGGGAGTTCGCGCGCCTCGAGCCGCCGGACGACCAGCCGCTGCGGTGGCTGATCCAGCGGCTCGACGACGAGGCGCCCGCCGTGACCGCGCACCTCGACCTGTCGGCCGACGACCGGGAGGCCGAGGTCGAGCGGCACGTCGCGCTCGGCGCCACCCGCGGCGCCGTCCACGACTGGTGGACCGTGCTGACCGACCCGGTCGGCACGACGTACTGCATCACCCGGAGGACGCCTCGATGACCCGTCTCGACCCGCCCACCCACGGCGGCGAGCGCGAGCTGCTGGTCGCGTTCCTCCAGTACCACCGCGACACGCTGCGGATGAAGTGCGAGGGCCTCGACCGGCAGCAGCTCGCGGCCGCGCTGCCGCCGTCGGACATGGCGCTCGGCGGCATGGTCAAGCACCTCGCGCTCGTCGAGAACTCCTGGCTGCGCGACCGGCTGGCCGGCGACGGGCTGAGCGAGCCGTGGCGGTCGACCGACTGGGACGCCGACGAGGACTGGGACTGGCACAGCGCCGTCGAGGACACGCCCGAGCAGCTCTGGGCGCTCTACGACGAGATGATCGCCGACGTGGACGCGGTCATCGCGGCGCACGACCTCGACCACCTGTCCGCCGTGCCGTCGCGCAGCGGCGAGCCGTTCAGCCTGCGCTGGATCCTGCTGCACCTGATCGAGGAGTACGCGCGCCACAACGGCCACGCCGACCTGATCCGCGAGTCGATCGACGGGCGGACCGGCGAGTGACGATCCGCCCGATGACCTCGGCGGACTGGCCGCAGGTGTGGGACTTCTTCGACGAGATCGTGCAGGCCGGCGAGACCTATGCCTATCCGGTCGACCTCACGTCCGAGGCGCCTGGCACTCGAGCCGGCAGCGTCGTCTCGCACGTGATTCATCACGGTAGGCAGGCGAGTCCGCGCTCCCCGCGCCATACCCACCAGGGGAAGTGCAGCTTCATCTGCCTACCGTGATGAATCGGCACCGGCCCGACAGTCGGCAGCTGCCGTGCGGCGGCCGAACCACGCGAGCCCGGAAGTCGCTCTCGGGAGGTGGCCCCCTCGGACGCCGGGCACGCCCAGCCCCGGCCAGTGAGTGAGCAGGTTCGCGACCGGCGTGCCGGCCACGGGGCGCGAGCAGCCGTCAGCGGGGCTGGTGCAGGCAGAGCACGTTGCCGTCGGGGTCGAGGAACCACGCCGCCAACGTGCTGCCGTCGTCGAAGACGTGGTCGACGGTGGTGAATCCGGGCTGGTCGTAGTCCTCGAACGCGACGCCGCGCGACGTCAGCGCCGCGATCTCCGCACCGATGTCGTCCACCTCGAAGCTCATCGCGGTGTTGGGGGAGGGCCGCGCGTCGGGCAGGACTCGCAGGACCAGCTGGGACCCGCCCGCGAGGCGGTAGGCCGACTCGCCGCTGGCGTCGTTCGTCCCCGCGAAGGGAAGCCCGAGGCGGGTCTCGTAGAACTCCTGGGATCGCGCGGCGTCCCGGATCGGGAGCATCACCGCGACTGCGCTGTCGTTCAGTGACATCTGTCCAGGGTGCGCCGCTTCCGGCGCGGCGGCATGCCCCGATCAGGGTATTCAGTCTCCGGCGAAGCCGGGGAGCGACTCGGTGAGGATCTGCCGGAACGGCGCCTCGCACTCGAGCTGGCAGAGCACGCCCACGCCGGCCAGCCAGGTGCGGTGGATGAGCAGGTAGGACGGCGGCAGGTTCAGCTTCATGCCGACCGTGTACGCCGGGCTGCGGGGGTCGTTGATGCGCGCGAACTGGGTGCGCATCCACTCCCGGCTGAACCGGAACCGCTCCACCTTCGTCGGCTCGACGAACGGCGCGAGGTAGTCGAGCAGCAGCCGCGGGTCGACGGTGATGCGCTCCTTGATGAAGCCCTCGCGGCGCAGGCCGGCGACCAGCTCGTCGAGGTCCTCCTCGCCGGCGATGTGCAGCAGCCGCCCCATCGCCTCGGGCAGGCCGCGCTCGGGCAGCCGGGCGACGGCGCCGAAGTCGAGCACGCCCAGCCGGCCGTCGGGCAGGACGCGGTAGTTGCCCGGGTGCGGGTCGGCGTGCAGCATCCCGGTCCGCGACGGGCCGGAGAAGAGGAACCGCACGAGCAGCTCGCCGTAGTGGTCGCGCTCCTCCTGGGTGCCGTCGCGGATGATCGACGCCAACGACGCGGTGCTCTCCAGCCACTCGGTGACGAGCACGGTCGCGCCGACCTCGACCACGTCGGGCACGACGATCGCGGGGTCGTCACGGAACGCCTCCGCGAACGTCCGCTGCGCCTCGGCCTCGAGCTCGTAGTCCAGCTCGTCCTTCGCGCGGTCCTGGAGCTCGGCGACCAGCGGCTTGAGGTCGACGCCCGGGACCAGCGGCGCTGCCGTCCGGGCGACGCGGGAGAGCTGGCGCAGGTCGGCCAGCAGCGCCTCGCCGGCGCCGGGGTACTGCACCTTGACCGCGACCTCGCGTCCGTCGTGCCAGCGGCCCTGGTGGACCTGGCCGATCGACGCGGCGGCGGTCGGGCCGCCGTCGAGCCAGACCAGCCGTTCCCTCCAGTCCGGTCCGAGGTCGCGCTCGAGGATCTCGCGCACGGTCTGGGTCGGCATCGGGGGCGCGGCGTCCTGGAGCCGGGTCAGGTGCTCGCGGTACGGCCCGGCCATCTCCTCCGGGAACGCCGCCTCCAGCACCGACAGCATCTGCCCGACCTTCATCGCACCGCCCTTGAGCTCCCCGAGCGTGCGGAACAGCTGCTCGGCGGTCCGCTGTTGGATCTCCGACATCACCGCGTCCGCGGGCTTGCCGCCGATGCGCTTGCCGAGCCCGAGCGCGCTGCGGCCGGCGTACCCGAGCGGGAGCGCGGCCAGCTTCGCCGTCCGCGCCACGGCCTTCCTGGGGACCTCGGTCACCCTTTCATTGTGACCGAGGCCCCCAGCCGGAGGTCAGGCGGCCGGCGTCGCACTCGGTGCGTCAGTGGGCGTCTCGGTGGGCGTCTCGGTGGGCGTCTCGGTGGGCGTCTCGGTGGGCACGTCGGTCGGCATGTCGGTCGGCATGTCGGTCGGCATGTCGGTCGGCATGTCGGTCGGCATGTCGGTGGGCACGTCGGTCGGCGACTGTGCCGCCTGGCACGCCTCGAGACGCTGCTGAGCCTTCGCCAGCCGCTGCTGCTGCGCCTTCTTGGCCGTCTTGGCGGTGGCCTCGGCGGCCCTGGCCTCGGCGAGCTGCTTGCGCGCCGCGGCCTTCTCCCGACCCGTGGCCTCGGCGACGGCCTCCTCGGCCTCGTCGGTCGCCTGCTGCTTGCGCTCGAAGACGGCGGTCAGTCGTGCCAGCGCGTCCTCGGCCTTGGCGACCTGGGCATCCTGGCGGGCACAGGGCACCGCCGGGTCGTGTGGGCCCTGGGCCTGGGCCGTGGCGACGGCGGTGAGACCGGCGACGAGGACGACGCCGGCGGCGGATGCTGAGAGCACCCTGGTGATGATCTGCATTTAACTGATCCCTTCGGTTGCGGTGCCTGACATGAGGAATATCGGCCGGGATTTGCACCGACTTGAGGGTCAGCTGGGCTTCCGCCGAATCGATGGTCGCCTCGTGGTCTGTCCGGCGGGACGAACGCCCCGGCGGATCCGAGCCATCCCCAGATACGGGACGCCGCGTGGCGGGCCCGCGCCTAGAGTCGTGCGGGTGGACAAGGCCAGGCCATGATCCTCGTCACCGGTGCCAGCGGCAACGTCGCGTACCCGCTGCTGGAGAACCTCGACGACGCGGCCGCGCCCGCCACGGCCATGGTTCGGACGGATGCCGGTGCCGTGGACCTGCCGCCCCGCGTGAAGCACGTGGTCGGTGCCCTGGACGACCCGCCCCCGCCGGAGGTGCTGCGGCAGTTCGACCAGGTCTTCCTGCTCAGCCCGGAGATCGAGGGGCAGGCGGAGATGGAGATCATCTTCATCGACGCCCTGGTCGGCGCGGGACATCGGCCGCGCATCGTGAAGATGGCCTACGACGGGTTCCAGGACCCCGACTGCGCCGTGCGGTACATGCAGAACCATCGCCTGATCGCCACCCATCTGGACCGCACCGGTCTGCCGGTCGTGTACCTGGCGCCCACGTTTGTTCATGGAGGAGCTGCTGGGATCCATCGACGCCATCCGGGACGAGGGACTGCTGCCCGTTCCGGCGGGTGCGGCCCAGGTGGCCATCGTGGCCGCGCGCGACGTGGCCGATGTCGCGGCCGCGGTCCTCACCGGTGAGGCGGAGGTCGACGACGGCGACCTGCTGGTGCTCACCGGTCCGGAGGCGCTGAGCTTCGCCGACGTCGCCGCGCGGATCTCGACCGTGTTCGCGCGGGACGTGGAGTACGACCCCGTCACTGCGGACGTTGCACGCTCGGCACTGCGCGAGGCAGGCCTCTCGTCATGGCAGGTGGACGGGTGCCTGGAGCTGTACGAGTGGATCAGCCACGACGCCATGGGTCGGGTCACCGAAGACGTCCGGAAGTCGACCGGCCGTGAGCCGCGGCGGCTGGAGGACTGGCTCGGCGAGGCGCGGGGCGCGTTTCTCCGGCCCGCGGGCACCTCGCCGCCGCGATTCTGACCCGCCCCGACCGTCAGGTCCGAGGTCAGGCGGCCGTAGCGACATGGCCGTGCGGGCGGCCCGGGTCGTCGTCGACCGGTGCCGGGTCACCGGCGCGAAGCGCCTCGAGCTGGGCGCACACTGCGACTCCGTAGAAGAGCGCCATCGCGGACAGCAACGACCACAGGAGCAGGGCCACGATTCCCGCCAGTGGGCCGTAGATGCTGCCGAACGACGAGCTGACCTGCACGTACGCCGCAAGGCCGGCCGTCGCCAGCATGCTGAGCACCACCGCGGTTCCCGAGCCCAGGGCGAGCCAGGACAGCGCGGGTTGCCGTCGCCGCGGCGCGTGGTCGAGCACAACGGCGATCGCGAACACCAGCAGCACCGTCCCGACCGGCCAGCGCGCCAGCTGCCACGCGGTCACCACGCCGGGGGACCAGGCGTACTGGTCGGCCATGGCGTCGGCGAAGGCGCCCCCCGCGACCAGCAACAGGAAGCCCAGGCCGACCGGGAGCGCCAGCACCCCGGTGAGCACGGCCGCGCGGCCGTACTTCGCCACCGCCGGTCGGTCTCGCCGGATCCCGTAGATCCGGTTCGCACCCCGCTCGACCTGCCCCATCGCGGCGATCATCGAGGCCAGCGCCAGCACCAGGCCGACCACGAGCGCGAGCTCGCCGGCCTCCTCGCTGGAGTTCGAGCCGGTCACCGCGCTCGCCAGAGCGTCGCTCCCGCCGGACCCCGGAGAGATCTGCTGGATCGTCGCCGCGACCACCCGGGAGGGACGCTCCTGGTCGAGGTCCGCCGACAGGCCGGTCAACGCCAGCAGGAACGGGATGACCGCCAGGCAACACTGCAGCGCGAGGGCACGACTGTTGGTGAAGCCGTCGCCGTAGCGGAACCGCACGAAGGCCGCCACCGCGATGTGGGCCAGTCCGTGGCGGCGGGACAGGTGCCAGGCGTCCTCGACGTCGAGCTCCTCCCCGTCCATCTCGGTGGTCACCGGGACGGTGCGCGCGGTGGTCATGCGGGGATTGAACCACCCCGGACATGACGACCCCGCCTCACCTCGAACCGGCGAGCGTGCCTGCGTCGACACCCTCGAGCACCGCACGCACTCAGCCGCCGATGACGGTGCCCCTGAACCACAACCAGAACCTGCCAGCTACGCGCGTGCGCGTCGTCGGACCGTCGACGGCGTCGGGGTGCCGTCCGAGGGCCGCACGGAGTCCGAGGGTGCGGGATCGTCGGCGGATGCCGCGGGGGCTCGACTGGTGGGGCCCAGAACGCCGCGCCAGCGTGACGATCGGCTTCACGATCGGCGTGGGGCGGAGCTCCCGGGGTCCCGGCCTTCGCTGGAGGTCGCCAGCTCGCGGTCGATCCAGCGCCCGATCACCTCGACCACGTAGGCCCGCTCGTCGCGGTCGAGCCGGTGCCCCTTCGCGATGCCGTGCCAGGTCTCCAGACAGTTGCGGCAGCAGGTCGCGGTGGCGTGCTGGGCCACGAAGACCGGGTGGTTGCGGTAGGGGGTCTGCCGGCCGTCGTTGCGCGGCTCGGCCGGCGCCAGCCGCTCCGCGATGATCTCCGCGGCGTGAGCCCGCATGGTCTGCGGACCGCGCAGCTCAGCCGTGGCCCGCTCGCGCCCGCGCAGGTGGAACCGCCGCCCGAACGGTCGCGCGCTGGCGCGGTCGATCCGGTCATCGATCTCGGCGGGGTCGGGCACGCCCCCAGACTAGGCACGGGATGCTGGCCGGCGACGAGACCAGGGACGGCCGGGTCCCCGTGGGGCTGCGGACCTCGGCTGGACCCTCAGACGGTGACGGGTTGACCTCCGGTGACGGCGAGGACCTCGCCGGTGATGTAGCTGGACTCGGGCGACGCCAGGTACACGAACGCGGTTGCGACCTCCGCGGGCTGCCCGGCGCGGCCCAGCGGCGTCTGCTCACCGAACGACTCGACCTTCTCCTCCGGCATCGTGGCCGGGATGAGCGGGGTCCAGATGGGCCCGGGCGCGACCGAGTTCACCCGGATCCCCTGCGCCGCGACCATCGAGGCGAGACCACGGGTGAAGTTCGCGATGCCGGCCTTCGTGGTCGCGTAGTCCAGGAGCTCCGGAGACGGTGAGGACGCCTGCACCGACGAGGTGTTGATGATCGAGCTGCCTGCCCCCATGTGCGGGAGCGCCATCTTGCACAGCCAGAACATGGCATACAGGTTCGTCTTCAGCATCCGGTCGAACTGCTCGGTGGTGATGTCCGCGATGCCCCCGGGCTGCGCCATCTGGAACGCCGCGTTGTTGACGAGGATGTCGATCCGGCCGAACTCCTCGACCGTCCGGTCCACCAGCGCTCGGCACGCCTCCTCGCGGGTCAGGTCGGAAGGCACCAGGACCGCCTTGCGCCCCGCGTCCTCGACCAGTCGTGCGGTCTCGCGACCGTCCTCGTCCTCTCCCTCGAGGTAGCAGACCACGACGTCGGCACCTTCGCGGGCGAACGCCAGCGCCACCGCGCGACCGATCCCCGAGTCGCCGCCGGTGATGATCGCCACCTGGTCGGCGAGCCGGCCGTGGCCCACGTAGCTGTCCTCGCCGTGGTCCGGCTCGTCACCCATCGCCGCCGTGATCGACTGCTCCGCCCCCGGCGGGGGCAGCTGTGCGCCCTCGGTGTCGGGTTGATCGTGCTTCGTGGTCGGGTCCGGGCCTGCCGGCCCGACCGGTCGTTCAGATCGTTCGTCGGTCATCTCGGAGTCCTTCGTCGCGGGCATCGGCCGGTGGTGGACCGCCTGTACCCGCGACGTCCCGCGGAAAACGACGCAGCGCACGAGCAGCCGCGATCCGTGCGTCGTACGGACGTCAGCTCACGGCGTGCCAAGCGCACGAAGGGCCCCGCAAGGTGGCCGCTCCGCCGCACAGCAGTGGGTTCATGCGCGCCTTCTGGCGTCCGCATCTGCCGCGATACGTGGACCCGGCGTCGCTAGCTGAGACCGTGAGCGTTGGCGGTGGCCGTTGCGCCACCAGGGGGCTCAGGTCTCGACGAGCTCGATGTCGAAGCCGACCGTGAGGCCGTCGACGTTCGAGGTGGTGGTACGCACGGTGGCATCGCCGTCGGAGCTGGAGGTGACCTCGCAGGTGGCGGACTCGCCCTTCACACCGATCAGCTCACCGTCGCAGGTGACTCCGGTGACCGTGATCCCCTGGTCGGTGAAGTAGCCGTCGACGGCCGATGCGAGCTCGGTCTCGGAGATGAACAGGGTCTGGCTGAACTCGACCTCCTCGCCCTCGACGGCGTCCACCGTGAGCCGGATGCCGGTGCTGGTGCCGGCCGCCGTGACCTCGCAGTCCTGGGTCCCGCCGACTGTGGCGGTCAGGTCGCCCTCGCAGGCGACCTTGACCTGGTCGGCGTCCTGCCCGGTCACCCGGGAGGCCACCTCCTCCTCGAGCTGCGCCTGGGTGACCGTGGGGTCGCCGGATCCGACCGAAGCCTCGCCGCTGCAGGCACCGAGCAGTGGGACCGCCAGGGTCAGCACCGTCAGCAGGCCTGCCGTAGCAGTGGAACCGGGGAACATGGGCATCGCAACCTCGCCCAGAAAAGGGCGCCCGAGGGCGGACCGTAGGAGGAGCAGTCTGTCGTCGTTGCGCGGTGTCGGCCCCTGGATCGGTCATTTTGCCCCACCCGATCTTGCTGCGATGTCCCAGTAGACCCCGCCAACTCGATGGGAAGTACGCAACGCACCGTGTGCAGCGGCTTCACGGAGATGACGATGGGCCCCACGCCGGCGACGTGGGGCCCACCAGTAGAGGTCAGGCGGTCGCGGGGAACTTCACGCCGGTGTTCGCGTGACAGCGGTAGCCGAACGGGTTCTTCGCGAGGTACTGCTGGTGCGCGTCCTCGGCGTAGAAGTACGGCGTCTCGCTGGCCGGGCGGATCTCGGTGGTGATGTCGCCGAGCCGGCGGCGCTTGAGCTCGTCGCCGTAGACCTGGGTCAGCTCGCGCGCGGTCCGCTCCTGCTCGAGCGTCGTGAAGTAGATCGCCGACCGGTACTGCGTGCCGACGTCGTTGCCCTGGCGGAAGCCCTGGGTCGGGTCGTGGACCTCGAAGAACGTCTTCACCAGGTCGGCGTAGGACACCTGGCTCGGGTCGAACACGATCCGCACCGCCTCGGTGTGGTTCGTGCCGCCCGTGCAGACCTCCTCGTAGGTCGGGTTGGGGGTCGTTCCGCCGGCGTACCCGACCGACGTCGACCAGACGCCCGGGACCTGCCAGTAGATCTCCTCGGCGCCCCAGAAGCAGCCCAGGCCGAACACGGCCACCTCGTAGCCCTCCGGCGCCTCGTCGGTCACCAGGGGCGTGCCCAGGACGAGGTGCTTGTCCGCGAGCGCCCACGGGCGCTCGGTGCGGCCCGGCAGCGCCTGCTCCGGCGCGACCAGCTGGGACTTGCGGGTGAGGAACACGGGGTCTCCTTCGACTCGGAGTGATGATGCACAGTCTGTAACACCGGCCGGTCGCGTGACGTTCCCGCACGCACCTGACATATCTGCCGGGTCCCGCCGCGTCAAACCGCGCAGATGTGTCAGGTGCGTGGACCACACCGGCCCCGGCTAGCCTCGACAACATGAGCGAGCAGCAGCACCGCCACAAGTCCGGCTTCGAGACGCGTGCGATCCACGCGGGGTACGAGCCCGACGCGGCGACGGGGGCGGTGATCCCGCCGATCTACGCGACCAGCACGTACAAGCAGGACGGCGTGGGCGGGCTGCGCGGCGGCTACGAGTACAGCCGCAGCGCCAACCCGACCCGCACGGCGCTCGAGGGCAACATCGCGGCGCTGGAGCAGGGGGAGCGGGGGTTCGCCTTCGCCTCGGGCCTGGCCGCCGAGGACACCCTCGTCCGCAGCATCTGCCGCCCCGGCGACCACGTGGTGATCCCGGACGACGCCTACGGCGGCACGTTCCGGCTCTTCGACAAGGTCGAGCAGGTGTGGGGGCTGGAGCACAGCCCGGCGCCCGTGCACGACCCGGAGAAGGTCGCGGCGGCGATCCGGCCCGGCCGGACGAAGGTCGTCTGGGTCGAGACCCCCACCAACCCGCTGCTCAACATCGGCGACATCGCGGCCCTGGCCACGGTCGCCCACGACGCGGGCGCGCTGCTCGTCGTCGACAACACCTTCGCCTCGCCGTACCTCCAGCAGCCGCTCACGCTGGGCGCGGACGTCGTCGTGCACTCGACCACGAAGTACTGCGGCGGCCACTCCGACGTCGTCGGCGGCGCCCTCGTCGTCAAGGACCTCGGCCTCGCCGAGCAGGTCGCCTTCCACCAGAACGCGATGGGCGCGGTCGCCGGCCCGTTCGACTCCTGGCTCACGCTCCGCGGCCTCAAGACGCTCGCGGTGCGCATGGACCGCCACTGCGACAACGCCGAGAAGGTCGTCGACTTCCTCACCAGCCACCCCGAGGTCGGCGACGTGATCTACCCCGGCCTCGAGACGCACCCGGGCCACGAGGTCGCGCAGCGCCAGATGAAGCGGTACGGCGGGATGGTCTCGTTCCGGGTGCGCGGCGGTGAGTCGCACGCCCTCCAGGTCTGCGAGCGCACCGAGGTCTTCACGCTGGGCGAGTCGCTCGGCGGCGTCGAGTCGCTGATCGAGCACCCGGGCCGGATGACCCACGCCAGCGTCGCCGGCACCGATCTCGAGGTCCCCGGCGACCTGGTCCGCCTCAGCGTCGGCATCGAGACCGCGGACGACCTGATCGCGGACCTCGAGCGTGCCCTCGTCTGACCCCCAGGAGGTCGTGGTCTGCGTCGACTTCGGCTCGACGTTCACCAAGGCGGTCCTGGTCGACCTCGACGCGGGCCGGATCGCCGCGCACGCCAGCCACCCCACCACGATCCACACCGACGTCCTGGACGGGTACGACGCCTGCCTGGCCGCGCTCACCGCGCAGGACGCCCGGGCGGCCCACGGCGAGGTGCTGGCCTGCTCCAGCGCGGGCGGGGGCCTGCGGATCGCCGTGGTCGGGAACGAGGAGCTGGTCACGGCCGAGGCCGGCCGGCGGGTCGCGCTGTCCAGCGGGGGGAAGGTCGTGCAGGTCGTGGCCATGGCGGACGGCGGCCTCACCGACCTGAACGACCCCGACGTCGTGCTGCTCACCGGCGGCACCGACGGCGGCAACAGCGAGGTCCTCCTCGACGCCGCCCGCCGGCTCGCCGCGACCTGGACCGGCCCCGTGGTCGTCGCCGGCAACGTCGACGCCCAGCCCGAGGTCAGCGCCGTCCTGGCCGGCCGGCCGCACGTGCTCGCGGACAACGTCGTGCCGCGCATCGGCGTCCTCGCGCCGGAGTCGGCGCGGGCCGCGATCCGGGAGGTGTTCCTGGCCCACGTCATCGGCGGCAAGCACCTCAGCGCGCGCGCCGACTTCACGAGCATGGTCCGCGGCGCCACCCCCGACGTCGTGCTCAGCGGGGTCGAGGTGCTCGCCCGGGTGACCGGCGACGTCGTGGTCGTCGACGTCGGCGGCGCCACCACCGACGTGCACTCGGTGGTCGAGGTCGACCCGGACTCGGTCGGACGCGAGGTGGTGGCCACGACCCGCGTCACCCGGACCGTCGAGGGCGACCTCGGCATGCGCTGGTCGGCGCTCACCACCGTCGCCGACCACCTGGAGCTCCGGGCGGCGGCACAGGAGCGCCACGACGACCCCGGGTTCCTCCCCGACACCGACGAGGAGCGGGAGGCCGACGAGGAGATCGCGCGGATCGCGGTCGGGACCGCCCTGCGCCGGCACGCCGGCCGCAGCCAGGTCGTCGTCGGTCCGGACGGCCGCGTCGTCGAGCGCACCGGCAAGGACCTGCGCGAGGTGGACCTGCTCGTCGGCTCGGGCGGCGTGCTCCGCAACGGCCGCCCCGGTGTGGCCGACCGGGTGCTCGCCGGCAGCACCGGGGAGGTCGAGGGCGGGTGGCAGCTGCCTCGCAGCCCCCGGGTCGTCGTCGACACCGAATCCGTCCTCGCGGCGGTCGGGCTGCTCGCGGCGGAACATCCCGAGGTGGCGCACCGGCTGGCGGCTAGCCTGTCGCCGTGAGCAACGACGCTGACGGCCCCGCCCTGGAGACCCCAGACGGGGGCCCGCGTCGCCGGCTGCCCATCGTCAACCTCCGGCACCGCCTCGGATCACCGGACGAGACCGAGGAGAGCATCGCCTCCCGGATCGTCCACCAGTGGGCCGCGATGCGCGACGAGCGCCGCGCCGGGCCCGCCCCGATCACCGGCGGCCGCTCGAACTTCAGCCGCGCGCAGGTGCCCTGGGGCGTCGACCTCGCGGCCGCGTGGGCCTGGCGCTTCCTGGTCATCGCGGCGGCGGCGTACGTCGTCCTCTGGCTGGTCGCGTTCTTCGCCGTGGTCGCGGTCCCGCTGGCGATCGCGATCCTCATCTCCGCGCTGGCGATCCCCGCCGTCGACGGTCTCCAGCGGATCGGGGTCCCCCGGGGGCTGGCGGCGTTCGTCGTCGTGCTGATCGGCCTGGGCTTCGTCGCCTCGCTGCTGACCTTCGCCGGCCAGCAGGTGGCCAACGGCGCGCAGGACCTCGCCGACCAGGCGTCGGCCGGCCTGGGCGAGATCAAGAACTGGCTGCGCGACGGCCCGCTGCACGCCAGCGACTCGCAGATCAACGACTACATCAAGCGCACGCAGGACGCGCTCGCCTCGACCGGCGAGAGCGTCGACCTCAGCAACGTCACCGAGGTCGGTACGGCGCTCGGGCACGTGTTCGCCGGCTTCTTCATCGTGCTGTTCTCGACCTACTTCTTCCTCGCCGACGGCCAGCGGATCTGGGCCTGGCTGGTGCGCATCGCCCCGCGCGCAGCCCGCCCGCACGTGGACAGCTCGGGCCGGGTCGCCTGGATCTCGCTCACCCAGTTCGTCCGCGCGACGGTGATCGTCGCGCTCGTCGACGCCATCGGCATCATGATCGGCGCCGCGGTGCTCCAGGTGCCGTTCGTGCTGGCGATCGGCGTGCTGGTCTTCCTCGGCGCGTTCGTGCCGATGGTCGGTGCCACGGTCGCCGGCACGGTCGCGATCCTGGTCGCGCTGGTCGACCAGGGCCCGATCACCGCCCTGCTGATGCTGGCCGTCGTCATCGGCGTGCAGCAGATCGAGGGCCACATCCTCCAGCCGTTCCTCATGGGCCGCTGGGTCTCGCTCCACCCGCTCGGCGTGATCGTGGCGATCGCCTGCGGCGTCATCGTGGCCGGCATCGCGGGCGCGCTCGTGGCCGTGCCCCTGGCCGCGGCGCTCAACGCCGTCGTCCAGCACCTCGCCGCCAACACCGAGGTGGGGGCCGACGACCCGGTCGAGGAGCTCGAGGAGGACTACGAGGAGACAGGGGTGACCGTGGAGGTGCCCGGGGAGGAGCCGCATGACTGAGATCCCGTCGGTCGGGCTGGCCGACATCGAGGCGGCCCGCGAGCTGCTCCGCGGCGTCGCGATCAACACGCCGATGGAGGAGTCCCGCTGGCTCTCCGACCTGGCCGGCGGCCCGGTCTGGCTCAAGTGCGAGAACCTCCAGCGCACCGGGTCGTTCAAGACCCGCGGTGCCTACGTCCGCATCTCCCGGCTCACTCCCGAGGAGCGCGCGCACGGCGTGGTCGCGGCCTCCGCCGGCAACCACGCCCAGGGCGTCGCGCTGGCCGCGCAGATGCTCGGCATCCGGGCCACGATCTTCATGCCCGAGGGCGCGCCGATCCCCAAGGAGAAGGCCACCCGGGGGTACGGCGCCGACGTGACCTTCCACGGCCAGTACCTCGAGGACGCGCTCGCCGAGGCCCGGGCGTTCGCCGAGCGCACCGGCGCGGTCCTCATCCACCCCTTCGACCACCCGGACATCGTGTCCGGCCAGGGGACCGCCGGGCTGGAGATCCTCGAACAGGTGCCCGACGTGCGCACCGTGCTCGTGCCGACCGGCGGCGGCGGCCTCCTCGCCGGCATCGCGATCGCGATCAAGGCGCTGCGGCCCGACGTGCGGATCATCGGGGTGCAGGCGGCCGAGGCGGCGGCGTACCCCGCCTCGCTGGCGCAGGGCTCACCGGTGGCGCTGGCCTCGATGAACACCATGGCCGACGGCATCGCGGTCGGGCTGCCCGGCCAGGTGCCGTTCGCGGCCGTCCGCGACCACGTCGACGAGATCGTGACCGTCACCGAGGAGGGCCTCTCCCGGGCGGTGCTGGCGGTGCTCGAGCGCGCCAAGATGCTGGTCGAGCCGGCCGGCGCGGCCGCGGTCGCGGCGTTCACCGAGCACCCCGACGTGATCGAGACGCCCGCGGTCGCCGTGCTCTCCGGGGGCAACATCGACCCGATCCTGCTGGGCAAGGTGATCACCCACGGCATGGCCGCGGCCGGCCGCTACCTCAACCTCCGCGTCTGCATCCCCGACCTGCCGGGCGGTCTCGCGCGGCTGCTCGGCGACGTCTCGGCGGTCGGCGCCAACGTGCTCGAGGTCGTGCACGAGCGCATCTCGCCGTCCCTCAACCTGCACGAGGTCGAGGTGCACCTCCAGCTGGAGACGCGCGGCGAGCCGCACACCGAGGCCCTGCTCGCGCGGCTGCGCGAGCACGGCTACCGGGTGGACGAGTAGGAGTCAGCCTGTGAAGGGGACCGCGTCCAGGATGACGACCTGGAGCTCCTTGCCGTTGGGCGCGAGGTAGCTGACGGTCTCGCCCTTGCTGCGGCCGTTGATGGCCGCGCCGAGCGGTGAGGACGGCGAGTAGACGGTGATGCCGTCGGGCTCGATCTCGCGGGCCCCGAGCAGGAAGGTCTCGGCCTCGTCGTCGTCGTCACCCACGAACTTGTACGTGACCTTCATGCCGGGCTCCACCACGCCGTCGTCCGGCGGGGTCTCGCCGACCTCGGCGCGGCGCAGCATGTCCTCGAGCTGCCGGATCCGGCCCTCGAGCTTGCCCTGCTCCTCGCGGGCGGCGTGGTAGCCGCCGTTCTCCTTGAGGTCGCCCTCGTCACGAGCAGCGCTGATCCGGGCGATGACCTCCTGGCGGCCGGGACCCTTGAGGTGCTCCAGTTCGGCGGTGAGCTTGTCGTGGGCGTCCTGGGTCAGCCAGATGGTGCCCTCGGTCGACTGCGTCATCGGGAAACTCCTGCTACGTCGAGGTACGACGGAACCGGTCCGTCGTCGTCGGGTGGTGCCCCGCCCGACCGTGTGCGACACGGACCGTGCGTCATCGCCAGGGCCGTGTGCGGGACGGCCCTGCGGGACAGTCAGTCCGACCACTGTAACAACAGCAGGGTCAGCGGGGGCGATTCTGGCCCGGGGCCGTGCAGCCCATCAGCTCGACCGAGGTGGCCTCGCGCTCGGTGCGGACCTCCTGCCGGGAGGTGCCGCTGCCGGTCGGGGTGAACACCAGCTCGCCGACGACGACCTTGTCCTCGGCGTACGCCCGGAGCTTGCAGGACGCCTCGACGTCCTCGTCGCCCAGGCGGACCTGGACGCGCGCCGTGGCGGCGTGCTCGTCGACGACGTCGAAGGAGACCAGCTCGGACTCCACCTCGGGGGTCACCTGGGCCCAGATCGTCCACCCCAGCCACCCCAGGAACGCCGCCGCGAGCACGACGGCGATGCCGACGACGATCCGCCCGCGCCGGCCCGACGGTCCGCCGTACCGGTCGGCGAGGTCGGTCGGCGCGTTCACGCTCAAATGGTGACATCTACGATTGCCGGGTGACACAGCAGCCCCGCGCCGGCCTCCGGCTCATGCACGTCCACGCCCACCCCGACGACGAGTCGTCGAAGGGCGCCGCCAGCACCGCCATGTACGTCGCCCAGGGCGTCGACGTGCACGTGGCGACCTGCACCGGCGGCGAGCGCGGCTCCATCCTCAACCCGAAGATGGACCGCCCGGACATCCTCGAGAACATCACCGAGATCCGGCGCCAGGAGATGGAGCGCGCCCGCGACATCCTCGGCATCCGCCAGGACTGGCTCGGGTGGGTGGACTCCGGCTGGCCCGAGGGCGACCCGAAGCCCCCGCTGCCGGAGGGCTGCTTCGCGCTGGTGCCGCTCGAGGAGGCGGCCGCGCCGCTGGTGAGGCTGATCCGCTCGTTCCGGCCGCACGTGCTCACGACGTACGACGAGCGCGGGGGCTACCCGCACCCCGACCACATCAAGTGCCACGAGATCAGCGTGTACGCGTTCGAGGCGGCGGCCGACCCGGAGCGCTACCCCGAGCTCGGCGAGCCGTGGCAGGTGCTCAAGCTCTACTACCACCACTCGTTCAACAAGGCGCGGATGCAGGCGATCCACGACGCGATGATCGCCCACGGGCTGGAGTCCCCGTGGGCGGAGCGGCTCAAGGAGTGGAAGGACGAGCCCGAGTGGGACGCCCGCGTCACCACCCGGGTGCCGTGCTCGGACTACTTCGGGGTCCGCGACCAGGCGCTGCTCGCGCACGCCACCCAGATCGACCCGGACGGGTTCTGGTTCGCCATCCCGCGCGAGATCCAGGTCGACACCTGGCCGACCGAGGACTACGAGCTCGTCGTGAGCCACGTCAACTCCCCGACGCCGGAGGACGACCTGTTCGCCGGCATCACCGACCCCCTCTGAGAAACTGGCGCCATGCAGCTCCTCACCGTCCTGCCCGACCTCGCGACCCTCGTGCTGGGCGTGCTCGACGAGATGCCCGAGGAGGAGGACGTCAAGGCCGGCTGGATCGCGTTCGCCCTCTTCATCGGCCTGATCATCGCGGTCGCCCTGCTCGGGTTCAGCCTGGTCAAGCACCTGCGCAAGGCGGAGGCCGCGGAGGCGGCGGGGCTCTACGACCCGTCGGGCAGGAGGCGGTCGGCGCGGGTCGAGATCCCCGAGGAGACCCCGGAGGCCGAGGAGACCCAGAGGTCCGAGAGGACCGAGGAGCCTCCTACCTCCTGACCAACCGCA
>NZ_BAAIFY010000011.1:0-122348 GCF_054653575.1 Nocardioides pyridinolyticus
CCGTCTCTGCGGCCTCTCTACGCCGAGAGGCTCGGACCGGTGTCGACCAGCCGCTCGCGCAGCCGCGCGAGGATGCGGTTGAGCAGCCGGGAGACCTGCATCTGAGTGACGCCGATGTCCGCGCCGATCTCGGCCTGGGTGGCGCCGCCGAAGAAGCGCATCTCCAGGATGCGACGCTCGCGCGGCGTCAGCCCGCGGAGCACCGCGGTCAGCGTCACCCGCGCCTCCGCGGAGTCGAAGGCCGGGTCGAGGTCGCCGAGCCGGTCGCCCAGCGCGGCCTCGCCCTCGGGCACCGGGGCGTCGAGCGAGGCGGGGGCGAAGCAGCCGTTCGCGCCCAGCGCATCGAGGACGTGCTCGAGGTCCACGTCGAGGCACCGGGCCAGGTCGGTGGGGCGCGGCGAGCGGCCGAGCTCCTGGGTGAGCTCGCCCTCCGCGGCCAGGATCCGCGTCTGGAGCTCCTGGATCGAGCGGGGCGGGCGCAGCGACCAGCCGTGGTCGCGGAAGTGACGACGCAGCTCGCCCCGGATGGTGGGGACGGCGAAGGACAGGAAGTCGTGCCCGCGGTCGGGGTCGAAGCCCTGGACGGCCTTCACGAGCCCGAGGAAGGCGACCTGCTCGAGGTCGTCGGTCGCGATCCCGCGACCGCGGTAGCGGCGGGCGCAGTCGGAGGCGACGCCCATGTTGAGCTGGACGATCTCGTCCTGGAGGGCGTGCCGGGCCGCTGGGTCAGCAGCACCGGACTCGGCGAAGAGCCGAGCGGTGGCGGTGCGTCGGTCGTCCATCCCCCCCTCCTCACGCTGTGGTCGGGGTCGGGCGCTTGCCCTTCACCTCAGCCCATCGTGGCGGCGATGTCTAGACCATCGGCTCACCCCTGCGGGGGACAGCGGGCCGAGTCACCGGCCGACGGCACGCTCCAGCTCGGCCTTGGTCATCGTCGAGCGACCCTTGATGTTCTTGCGCTTCGCCTCCTGGTACAGCTGGTCGCGCGTGCGACCGCCCGCGCCGGAGTGCGACCGGAGGCCGCCGCGGCGCGACGAGGAGATGTCCTCGGTCGAGGTGCGGCTGGCCTGCTTCGCCTCCCCGCTGCGCGCCCGCTCCTTGTTGACGGTCCGGGCCGCGATCTCCTCGGCCTCGTCCTCGCTGCGGCCGCGCTCCTCCAGCCCCTCCTTGATGTGCTCGTACTGGCGCTCGCGCTTCTTGCTCCACTGTTGCTGCGGCATGGCCGTCCGGTACCCGGTGCCACGCGGCCGCATGTCAGAGCGTGCGCGCCAGGAGCCCCTGCAGCACGGTGAAGTGGCGCTCGGTGCCGTCCTCGTCGTACGCCGACGTGTCCGCCATCGTGTACCCGTGCGCGGCGCCCGCGTAGACCTCGTTGAGGTAGGGCCGGCCGGTGGCCCCCAGGACCTCCTCGAGGGCGGCGACCTGCTCCAGCGGCATCGAGGCGTCCTGGTCGGCATGACCGAAGGCGTACTCCGCCGTCGACGCCGCGATCGCGAGGTGCGGACTGTCCGGCGCGTCGGTCACGAGCCGACCGCCGTGGAAGCCGCCGCACGCGGCAACGGTCCCGGGGTGCTCGCCCGCGGTCCGGACGGCCAGGCGCGCGCCCATGCAGTAGCCGGCGACCCCGATCGGCCCCTCCCCGGCATGCGCGGTGAGCGCCGCCACCCAGGCGGCGGCGTCCGGGCCGGACAGGTCGGGCGTCAGCGCGCCCACCCGCTCCATCACCCCGGAGGCGAAGAACCGCTCGCGCTCACCCGGGTCCCGCAGGTCGGCGGCCGGCGCGAGGTCGGCCGCCGAGCCGTCGCGGTAGAAGACGTTCGGCGCCAGCACGACGTAGCCCCACGACGCGATCCGGTCGGCCATCTCCTCGATCCGCGGGCGCAGCCCGATCGCGTCGATATAGAACAGCACGCCGGGCCGGCCGGCCTCACCGGTCAGGTACGCCTCGGCGACGCCACCCGGCGCCCGGACCTCGATCGTCTCGCCCATGCTCCGTGGATATCAGGTGGAGGCCGCGCCCGCGGCAGCCACGAGATCAGTCGCGCGCACCGGCGGGCACTCCCGGGGCGTCGCCGGGCGGAAGCGGCGTCCGGCGGCGCACCTGGACCAGGAGCACGGACGACAGGACGAGCGCGCCGCCGGCCGCCTGCACCGGGCTGAGGCGCTCGCCGAGGACCACGGCTGCGAGGGCGACCGTCGCGACCGGCTCGAAGGTGGACAGGATCGAGGCGGTGGACGGGCCGGTCCGGCGCAGCCCGGCGAAGAACGCGGTCGACGCCACGACGGTCGACACCAGGGCGATGCAGCCGATCCACAGCCAGCCCGCCGGCCGGATGTCCACGTTCAGCCCGCCGGTGAGCAGTGCGTGGACGACGAGCGTGACCGCGGCGCCGGACATCACCAGGGCGGTCAGGGTCAGCGGCGGTACCTGCTGCACGGTGCTGTCACCGACGAGGATGTAGCCGGTGTAGGTGACCGCCGCGGCGAAGGCCAGGGCGACGCCGGCGGCACCGAAGGTGAGCGCGCCGGCGCCGACCAGCACCAGCGCCGTACCGCAGGTCGCGGCGGCGAGCGCCGCCACACGCGACGGCGTGAGCCGGTCGCGGCCGAGCAGCACCGCCGCGACCGTGACCATGACCGGGAAGGTGTAGAGCACCAGCGCCACGAGGGCCGCGTCGATCCGCTCGAGCGCCGCGAAGTAGAAGCTGGCCTGGGCGGCGTAGCCGACGATGCCCAGACCGAGGGCGGTCAGGGCGAGCCGGCGCCGCTCGCCCGCCGACCGGGCCGGCAGCGCCGGGCGACCGGTCCGGGCCGCGACCGCCACCGCGCCGCCGAGCACCAGCGCTGCGATCACGAAGCGAAGCAGGACCAGCGTCGTAGGCGGGACGCCCTCCTCGTAGGCGAGCTTCCCGAAGACGGCCATGGCGCCGAAGCAGGTCGCCGACAGGAGCACGAGGAGAGGACCCATGGCACCAGCGTGCCGCGAGGGGCTCCTCGCCCGCGGTGACCAACACGCGTCGGCGCCACCCCGCTGACGGCTACGGCGACGCGAGCGCTCCCAGCCCTTCGGGAGCCGGCGGTAGCACTCGCGCCTCCGAACGCACGGGGTCGTCGTCGGTCGCTGGGTCGAGCTGGTCCCCAGGACACCGACGTGGGCCGCTGTCGCGGGTCGTCCGCCTCTCGGCTGGCTCGTTGCCGTTGCCGTTGCCGTTTGCGTTGCCGATTCATCACGGTAGGCATGCGGATCCGCACTCCCCGTGGTGGGTATGTCGAGGGGAGTGACAGCTCACCTGCCTACCGTGATGAATCGGTGCCAGGCCACTGCCCGCCTCGACCTCGACGAGGGCAGCTCCCTCCGAGACGCTCGGCCGCGTGGGCTGGACGAGCACGAAGGGCAGTGCTCGAGCGTCGGCCGAGCATGACGACCCGCGGCCCGAGTCGACGAGCAGCAGACATGCATCGAGGACCGGGCGGCCCTCAGAGCTGGCTCTGCACGCCCGCGAGGAGCTGACGCGCGATCACGATCCGCTGGACCTGGTTGGTGCCCTCGTAGATCTGGGTGATCTTGGCGTCGCGCATCATCCGCTCGACCGGGTAGTCGCGGGTGTAGCCGTAGCCGCCCAGCACCTGCACGGCGTTGGTCGTGACCTCCATGGCGACGTCGGAGGCGAAGCACTTCGCCGCGGCACCGAAGAAGGTGAGGTCGCTGTCGCCGCGCTCGGACTTGCCCGCGGCGGCGTAGGTCATCTGGCGGGCGGCCTCGACCTTCATGCCCATGTCGGCGAGGAGGAACTGGAGGCCCTGGAAGTCGCTGATCGGCTTGCCGAACTGCTTGCGCTCCTGGGCGTAGCCGAGCGCGTAGTCCAGCGCGCCCTGGGCGATGCCGACCGCCTGGGCGGCGATGGTCACGCGGGTGTGGTCGAGGGTCTTCATCGCGGTCTCGAAGCCGGTGCCCTCGGCGCCGATCATCCGCTCGGCCGGGATGCGCACGTTGTCGAGGTAGACCTCGCGGGTCGGCGAGCCCTTGATGCCGAGCTTCTTCTCCGGCGCGCCGAAGGACACGCCCTCGTCGGCCTTCTCGACCACGAAGGCGGAGATGCCGCGGCTGCGCTTGTCGGGGTCGGTGACCGCCATGACCGTGTAGTAGTCGCTGACGCCGGCGTTGGTGATCCAGCGCTTCACGCCGTTGAGGACGAAGTGGTCGCCGTCGCGTACGGCGCGCGTCTTCATGCCCGCGGCATCGGAGCCGGCGTCCGGCTCGGAGAGGCAATAGGAGAAGCCGCCCTCGCCGGCGGCGAGCTTGCCGAGGTAGTGGCTCTTGAGCTCCTCGGAGCCGGAGATCTGCACCGGCAGCGACCCCAGCTTGTTCACGGCCGGGATCAGGCTGCTGGACGCGCAGGCCCGCGCGACCTCCTCGATCACGATCACGGTCGCGAGCGCGTCGGCCCCGGCACCGCCGTACTGCTCGGGCACGTGGGGCGCGTGGAAGTCCGCCGCGAGGAGGGCGTCGGCCGCCTCCTGGGGGTAGCGGGCGTTCTCGTCGACGTCGGCGGCGTACGGGGCGACCTTGGCGTCGCAGACGGCGCGCACGGCCTCGCGCACGGCCTGGTGCTCCTCGGAGAGGGCGAACATCGGGAACTCGGAGCTCATGTGCGGGGACCTTCTCGATCGGGATCGGTACTGCGTACCATATCTGCAGGACTCAATCCCGTCACCGTAAGGTCCCCCCATGGTCGCCTCCACTCGCCGCCGCCTCGTCGACAGCGCGATGGCGCTCTTCGCCGAGCAGGGCTTCGAGGCGACGAGCGTCGAGGACGTCGCGGCCCACGCCGGCGTCGGCCGCACGACGTTCTTCCGCCACTTCCCCACCAAGGAGGACGTGGTCTTCCCCGACCACGACGCCCTGCTCGACCGGGTCGACGCGCGGCTGGCGACCGGCACGGCGGCCACGGCGCGGACCGCGCTGGAGGAGGCCAGCCGGATCGTGCTCGCCCACTACCTCGACGAAGGCGAGACCGCCCGGCAGCGCTACCGGCTGACCCGGTCGGTGACGCAGCTGCGCCACCGCGAGCTGGCCAGCGTGCACCGCTACGTGCGGCTGTTCAGCGGCCACGTGCGGGCCTGGCTGGGCGACCGCGAGGACGCCGCCCTGCGCTCGGAGCTGACAGCGGCCGCGGTGATCACTGCCCACAACCACGTGCTGCGCGGCTGGCTGCGCGGGGAGCTCGACGACCCCCGGGCGAGCCTGACCTCCGCGCTCGACCAGGCGCTCGCGCCGTTCTCGGGGACGCCGGCCGACATCGACGAGGTCCTCGCCGAGGTACGCCGCGCGCTCGAGCGCCGCTAGGCCGTGGTCCCGGACGCCGAACGCCCGGCCGGGGCAGAACCCGGCCGGGCGTTCGAGGTGCGAGGTCAGGTCACTTCGTGACAGTGACCGTGGTCTTGGCGGAGCTGGTCCTGATGTTCTCGTTGCCGATGTAGGTGACGGTGATCTTGTGCTTGCCGACCGCGAGCTTCTTGCCGAGGTTCAGCTTGGCGAGACCGTTCTTCACCTTGGCGGTCCCGAGGGTCTTCTTGCCCGCCTTGGCGACGACCTCGCCCATGCCGACACCGCCGGTGCCGTTGCAGAAGACCGCGTTCAGCTTGACGGCCTTGCCCTGCTTCGCGGTGACCTTGGCCGGCACGGAGATGTTCGACTCCTGCTGGACCATGTCGATGCTGCCGAAGGACTTCGACTCCTGGCCCTCGGCCAGCGCGCAGTCGAGGGTGGCGAACTCGTTCGCACCCCGCATGGCCGTCAACTGGAAGGCCTCCGGCAGCAGCGCGGAGTAGGGGCCCGGCGACGGCGTGAGGAACGTCTTGTTCTTGGCCGAGGCGTCCCAGTAGGTGCCGTTCTCATCGGTCTTGAGCGAGCCCGCCAGCGGCACGGGCACGCCCGTCTCGCCCAGCGACGCCGCCCAGTTCTTCGCCTTGGCGCCGGTCACGCCGGTCCCGGACACAGAACGCGGAATGTCGATCGAATCCCTGGGTTGGGGCCCGCGAACTACCGTGGGGGCATGGCTGACTGGCAGGACCCGAACTGGGTCCGGACGATGCTCGACGACGCCGAGACCTGGGCCGTCGTGGGCCTCTCCGGCGATCCGTCGCGGACGGCGTACTCGATCGCCGCCCTGCTCCAGCGCCGCGGCAAGCGCATCGTTCCGGTCCACCCCGACGCCCCGACGGTGCTCGGCGAACAGGGCTACGCGACCCTCGCGGACATCCCGTTCCCGGTCGACGTCGTCGATGTGTTCCGTCGCTCCGAGTCGGCCGGCGAGTTCGCCGACCAGGCCGTCGCGATCGGCGCGAAGGGCGTGTGGTTCCAGCTCGGGGTCATTGACGAGGACGCCTTCCAGCGGACCGTCGACGCCGGCGTGCCGATGGTGATGGACACCTGTCCCGCCCTCGAGTGGCGCCGGCGGGGGTGAGCGTGCGGGTCCCGCCGGGGCCCGGACTCCCTGAGGGCCTGGCGATCCCCGACGGCGAGCTCGTGGAGCGGTTCACCCGCTCGCCCGGGCCCGGTGGGCAGTCGGTGAACACCACCGACAGCCGGGTCGAGCTCGAGTACGACGTCGCCGCCTCGGCCGCGCTCAGCGACACCCAGCGGGCCCGGATCCTCTCCCGGCTCCCAGGACCGGTGATTCGCGTGGTCGCGACCGAGCACCGGTCCCAGCACCGCAACCGCGTCGCGGCCCGTGAGCGGCTGACCGAGCAGCTCCGCGCCGCGCTCGCGCCGCCGCCTCCGCCGCGGCGGGCGACCAAGCCGACCAAGGGCTCCCAGCGACGGCGCCTGGAGGCCAAGCGGGCGCGCGGGGAGACCAAGGCGCTGCGCGGTCGGGTCAGGGACGCCTGACCTGCCGCAGCGAGCAGCGCCGCGCGACCGGGGTGCGCTGCGGGCGCGGCCGCAGACGTCGGGGACGCCGCGGGCGGCGTACCGCGCGCGTGCGCTCCGGGCAGGACCTCACCCGCCGAGCCTCGCCAGCTCCTCCTCGACCACGGAGGGGTCGAGCTTGCGGAAGATCGGGGTCGGCTTGGCGACCGGAGTGCCTGGGACGATCGGCCGGCGCTCCCAGGCTGGGAAGCCGGAGTACTCGCCGGTGATGATCGGGTACGGCGCACCGCCGTCGAGGTCCTCGGCCTCCTCGATCCGCGGCATCGGGGCCACGTCCCCGGCGCCGCCGAGCGCCCGGTCGACCTCGTTCGCCGCGAACGGCAGGAACGGGCTGAGGACCAGGTTGAGGTCGGCGACGCACTGCGCGACGACGTGCAGCACCGTGCCGAGCCGCTCCGGGTCGTCCTTGATCTTCCACGGCTCGGTGTCGGAGACGTACTTGTTCACCTCAGCCACGGCGCGCATCGCCTCGCCGATCGCCTGCTTCTGGCGGTGCCGGGCGATCAGGTCGCCGACGGTGCCGAACGCCGCCTCGACGCCGGCGAGCAGCGCCTCGTCCTCGACGGTCAGCTCGCCGGCCTTCGGGAGCTCGCCGAAGTTCTTGGCGATCAGGTTGGCCGTGCGGTTGACCAGGTTCCCCCAGCCCGCGACCAGCTCGTCGTTGGTGCGGCGCACGAACTCCGACCAGGTGAAGTCGGAGTCCTGGCTCTCCGGGCCGGCCGCCGCGACGAAGTAGCGGAACGCGTCCGGCTGGTAGCGGCTGAGCAGGTCGCGCACGTAGATCACGACCCGCTTGGAGGACGAGAACTTGCGGCCCTCCATCGTCAGGAACTCGCTGCTCACCACCTCGGTCGGGAGATTCAGCTCGCCGTACTGCCGCGGCGTGCCGCCCTTCGCTCCCTTGCCTCCGTAGGCCAGCAGCTCGGCCGGCCAGATCTGGCTGTGGAAGGTGATGTTGTCCTTGCCCATGAAGTAGTAGGACAGCGCCTCGGGGTCGTTCCACCAGTCGCGCCAGCGGTCCGGGTCGCCGAGCCGGCGGGCCCACTCGATCGACGCCGAGAGGTAGCCGATGACGGCGTCGAACCAGACGTAGAGCTTCTTGGTCGGGTTCTCGCGCCAGCCGTCGAGCGGGACCGCGATGCCCCAGTCGATGTCGCGCGTCATGGCCCGCGGCCGGATCTCCTTGAGGATGTTCTGGCTGAAGCGGATCACGTTGGGCCGCCACGTGCCCGACGCCTCGCGCTCGTCCAGCCACTCGCCCAGGGCGTCGGCCAACGCCGGCAGGTCGAGGAAGAAGTGCTGTGTCTCGATGAACTCCGGCGTCTCGCCGTTGATCTTCGAGCGCGGCTCGATCAGGTCGTGCGGGTCCAGCTGGTTGCCGCAGTTGTCGCACTGGTCGCCCCGCGCGCCGTCGTACCCGCAGATCGGGCAGGTGCCCTCGATGTAGCGGTCGGGCAGCGTGCGGCCGGTGGACGGCGAGATGGCGCCGTACGTCGTCTGCTCGACGAAGTAGCCGTTCTCGTACACGCCGAGGAACAGCTCCTGCACGACCGCGTGGTGGTTGCGGGTCGTCGTGCGCGTGTAGAGGTCGTAGGTCAGCCCCAGGCTGGCCAGGTCCTCCGCGATGATGCGGTGGTTCTGGTCGGCCAGCTCCTGCGGGGTCATCCCGGCCTCGTCGGCGGCGATGAGGATCGGGGTGCCGTGCTCGTCGGAGCCCGACACCATGAGCACGTCGTGACCGGCCATCCGCATGTACCGACTGAAGACGTCGGAGGGCACGCCGAACCCGGCCACGTGGCCGATGTGGCGCGGGCCGTTGGCGTACGGCCAGGCGACTGCGGACAGGACTCTGCTCATGGGCCAATCCTAGAGATCGGTGGCCACCCGGTTCTCGGCGGCCGGCCGCGGGGCCGGCAGCCCGAGGCGTACGACGAAGACGCTGCCCGAGCCCGGCTCGCTCGCGATGGTGATCGTCCCTCCCATCAGCTCGACGAGCTCGCGGCAGATGGCCAGGCCCAGGCCGCTCCCGCCGAACCGTCGCGTCGCGGAGCCGTCGACCTGCCGGAACGACTCGAAGACCACCTGCTGGTCCTCCGGCCGCAGTCCGATGCCCGTGTCCGACACGACGAACTGGACCATGTCCGTGCCGTCCGGCACCACGTCGAGACGCACCTCGTCCACCATGCTTCGGAGGTCGAAGGCCACGGGCCGCAGCTGGGCCTTCCCCGCCTCGATCCGCGAGAAGTCGAGGATGCTCTCGACCAGCGACTGCAGCTGCTCCCCCGACCGGTGCATCTTCGCCAGGAGCCGACGCTGGGTCCCGTCGAGGGCCGTGTCCTCGGAGGAGCTCGCCCGCGGCGAGCACCGTCGTGAGCGGGGTACGGATCTCGTGGCTGATGTTGGCGAGGAACATCGATTTGGCCTCGGACGCCGCCAGAGCGGCGTCCCGCGCCTCCTCGAGAGCGGAGAGCGCGCGCTGCTCCGAGCGGATCAGCCGCCCGGTCCGCACGAACGCCAGGGCGATGACGACCGTCATGCCGACGAGCAGCTGGACCGGCCGGTCGGGCTTGCCTCGCAGATCGCCCATCAGCTCGAGGAGCGGTGGCACCAACAGGGGGCACACCGCGATCAGCATCTGAGGCACCCAGCCGAGAGTGCGCCCCGGCGGCAGGGACCGCTGCACCGCGCCCGAACTCCACGCGGCCCGAGCCATCAGGACGGGCGCCACCATCCAGCCTGCGTCCATCAGCACGCCGGCCGTCTCGTGCTCCGGCCACAGGACATTCGCGATGTTGACAGCCAGCCAGAGACAGCCCCCCACGGCGAACCAGACGTCGACCGCAGCGCGGGTGGCGGGGCTGAGCAGCACCCGAGCGGCGAGGGCGAGCAGCACCGCGTCCAGGATCGGGTACGCCGCCCGGACGCCACGGACGAGGGGAGGCAGCCCGGTGTCGGAGACGATGGGGTCGACCGACACCCGCCAGGCGATGAGCACGCTGACCGCGACGATCGTGACCGCGTCCAGGACGAACCCGGAGTCGCCCCGCCCCCCCCGGGTCGACTCCGAACCAGCACGACCCCGAGTGCTCCGACGAGGAAGGCGTAGCTCGCGAACCACGCCGGGTCGGCGAGCGAGACGTCGGTGTCGGCGCCGGCGCGGTCGAGGACCGTCCAGAGCAGGCTACCGAGGCAACTGGACGTGATGCCGGCCGCGATGAGCGCAGGCACCAGTCGGTGCCCCGGCCGCGCGTGGCGGACCCCGAGCCAGGCCACGATGCTGGCTCCGGCGAGCACGCCGAGGAAGGTGATGTCGGCGACGGCCGCGCTCTCGGTGACGACGTGCACCAGGACCGAGAGCGTGACAACCAGGACGATCGTCCCAGCAGCCACTCGTGCCCCAGCGCCCACGGAGCCGGACAGTACGCGTCGCCAACCGGGCAGCGAGTCACGCCACACCGGACGACGCCATCAATGCCGGTCGCGAGCGCCTGAGGTCAGACCGTGCGACCCGAGAACGCCGCGAGCCGCTCGTACGGCCCCGCGTCCGCAGGTACAGGCCGCTCGGGTGCGAAGGCGACACTCCGGTTCTCGTCGGTCAGGTTCGCCCGCATGATCGCGAGGCCGACCTCCTCGGCGAGGCGGCGGCACCGCCTCCGCCTCCCAGTCCACGTCCTCGCCGCGCATCAGCTTGAGGAAGTGACCAGGCGCGGCCACCAGGTGGTCGATGAGCTCGCCGAGGTTCCAGTCACCGCAAGGCGTGCTCACGCCCAGCCGGTCGGCGCGCACGTGGTCGAGCACGTCTCCGGCCTGATCGACCGCACGGGAGAGGACGTTGACCTCGGTGGCCATACAGCCACCGTAGGTCGGGGCGTCAGCTGAAGTCGAGGTCCTCGGTGCGGCTGCGCTTGAGCTCGTAGAAGTGGTCGAACTTCGAGAGCGTCACGAACGCGTCCCACATCCGGCCGGCGTCCTCGCCGCGGGGCGCCTTGCTGATGACGGGGCCGAAGAACGCCCGGCCGTCGAAGGCGATCGTGGGCGTGCCGACCTCGTTGCCGACCTGGTCCATCCCGCGCTTGTGGGAGGCCGCGATCGCCTCGTCGTAGGAGGAGTCGTCCATCGCGTCCGCGAGCGACGCGTCCAGTCCGGCCTCCTCGAGGGCCGCCTCGATCATCGCGCGGTCCTTGTCCTGCTTCTCGAGGTGGATGCGGGTGCCCATCGCGGTGTAGAGCGGGAGCAGCACGTCCTTGCCGTACTTCTGCTCCGCGGCCATCAGCACGCGCACCGGCTGCCACGCGGTGGCGAGGAAGGAGCGGTACTCCTCCGAGATGTCCTTGTCCTGGTTGAGGTACGCGAGGCTCATGATGTGCCAGGTGACCTCGATGTCGCGCACCTTCTCGACCTCGAGGATCCACCGCGAGGTGATCCAGGCGAAGGGGCAGGCGGGGTCGAACCAGAAGTCGGCGTTGTCCTTGCTCATACCGGGCACAACGATCCGGACCGCGGTCCCCATTCCCTCGGCGCGGGGGCTCAGGTGAGCAGCGTGAGCAGCAGGCCGGCGGCGCCGCAGACGCCGAGGGTGCGCAGCGTCGACCAGCGCAGCCCGAAGACCAGCACCGTGCCGAGGGCGCCGAGCACGGCCGGCTCCCATTGGAACGAGGACCACGTCGGGACCAGCAGCCCCAGGTGCTCCCAGCCGACACGGTGGGCTTGCGCGAACAGCGTGTGCACGACGAAGTAGAGCGCGAGGTTGGCGATCACGCCGACGACGGCGGCCGTGACCCCGCTGAGCGCGGCCGTGAGCGGCTCGTTGCCGCGGAGCCGCTCGACGTAGGGCGCGCCGAGGAAGATGAAGAGGAAGCCCGGCACGAACGTCACCCAGACGACCAGCAGCGAGGCGAGCACCGCCGCCGCCCACGGGTCGAGCGCGCCGGGGTCGCGGAACGCGCCGAGGAACGCCACGAACTGCACGACCATGATCAGGGGGCCCGGCGTGGTCTCGGCGAGCGCGAGCCCGCGGACCATCTCCTGCGCCGTGAGCCAGTGGTACTGCTCGACGGCCGCCTGCGCGACGTAGGCCAGCACGGCGTAGGCGCCACCGAAGGTCACCAGGGCGAGACCGCCGAAGAACAGGCCCTGGTCGGCCAGCACGGTGCGCTCCCCGCCGGCGAGCGTGAAGGCCAGCGCGACCGGCGCGACCCACAGGACCAGCCCGACGACCAGCACCACGAGGTTCCGGCGCGCCGAGCGCGGCGCGCGGTGCAGTGCGTCGTCGGGGATGAGCGGTGGGGTCTCGTCCGGGGCGAGCGGCTTCTCCGGCACCCGCACCAGCTCGGGACGCCGGCGACCGAGGAGCCAGCCGGCCACGCCGGCCAGCATGACCACGAGCGGGAACGGCACGGCCAGCACGGCGAGCGCGAGGAACGCCCCGCCGGCCAGCCCGAGCAGCACCCGGTTACGGATCGCGCGGCTGCCGACGCGCAGCACCGCCTGCACCACGATCGGCAGCACCGCGGCAGCCAGCCCGAGGAGCAGTCCGGTGACGACGGCCGAGTCGCCATGGGCGACGTACACCCACGAGAGCGCGAGGATCGTGACGAACCCCGGGATGACGAACAGGACGCCGGCGATGACGCCCCCCAGCCAGCCGTTGAGCAGCCAGCCGCTGTAGATCGCGAGCTGCTGGGCCTCCGGGCCGGGCAGCAGCATGCAGTAGCTCATCGCGTGCAGGAACCGCCGCTCACCGATCCAGCGCCGCTCCTCGACCAGCTCGCGGTGCATGACGGCGATCTGGCCGGCCGGGCCGCCGAAGGTCTGCCACGAGATGAGGAACCACGCCCGGAATGCCTGGCGCAGTGGGATGACGTGGCGGGCGGCGGTCACGCGCTCATCATGGCGTGTCGCCCCTTTTTCCGGGGGCGGGCGCGGGTGGCAGGATGCGTCGCATGCCTGGAACCAACCTCACCCGGGACGAGGCCGCCACCCGCGCCGCTCTCCTGGACGTCACGTCGTACTCCATCGACCTGGACCTCACGACCGGCGACACGACCTTCGGATCGACCACGACGATCCGCTTCGCCTGCACCGAGCCCGGCGCCGAGACCTTCGCGGACCTCGTCGACGCGACGGTCCACGAGATCACGCTGAACGGGACGTCGATCGACCCGTCGACGGCGTACGCCGACAGCCGGATCGCCCTGACCGGCCTGGCCGCCGAGAACGAGCTGGTCGTGCGGGCGGACTGCACCTACTCGCGCACCGGCGAGGGCCTGCACCGCTTCGTCGACCCCGCGGACGACCGCGTCTACACCTACTCGCAGTTCGAGGTGCCGGACGCCCGCCGCGTCTACACGACGTTCGAGCAGCCCGACCTCAAGGCGCCGTTCACGTTCACCGTGACCGCGCCCGAGGGCTGGAAGGTCGTCTCGAACTCGCCGTCCCCGGAGCCCGAGGCCGCCGGCGAGGGCAAGGCCGTGTGGCGGTTCGCCCCGACCGAGCCGCTGTCGACCTACGTCACCGCGATCGTCGCGGGTGAGTACCACGAGGTGCAGCACGTCTTCCACGGCGAGCACGGCGACATCCCGCTCGGCCACTACTGCCGGCAGTCGCTCGTCGAGCACCTCGACGTCGAGGAGCTGGTGAAGCTCACCGAGCAGGGCTTCGCCTTCTTCGAGAAGGTCTTCGACTACCCCTACCCCTTCGGCAAGTACGACCAGCTCTACGTGCCGGAGTACAACATGGGCGCGATGGAGAACGCCGGCTGCGTGACGCTGCGCGACGAGTACCTCCCGCGCAGCCGCCAGGACCGCTCGTTCTACGAGTTCCGCGCCGAGGTGATCCTCCACGAGATGGCGCACATGTGGTTCGGCGATCTCGTGACGATGAAGTGGTGGGACGACCTCTGGCTGAACGAGTCGTTCGCCGAGTGGGCCTGCTACCACGCCGCGGTCGAGGCCACGGAGTTCACCGAGGCGTGGGTCGGCTTCACCAACGCGCGCAAGAACTGGGCCTACCGGCAGGACCAGCTGCCCAGCACCCACCCGATCGCGGCCGACAACGTCGACCTGCGCGCGGTCGAGGTGAACTTCGACGGCATCACCTACGCCAAGGGCGCCTCGGTGCTCAAGCAGCTCGTCGCCTGGGTGGGCCTGGAGAACTTCCTCGAGGGGGTGCGCGCCTACTTCAAGGAGCACGAGTTCGGGAACACCGAGTTCTCGGACCTGCTCCGGGCGCTGGAGACCTCCTCCGGCCGCGACCTCGAGTCGTGGGCGCAGGAGTGGCTGCAGACCTCGGGCGTGAACACCCTCGCCCCCGAGTTCGAGCTCGACGCCGAGGGCCGCTACGCCTCGTTCGCGGTGCGTCAGACCGCGCACCCGGACTACCCGACGCTGCGCCGGCACCGGCTCGGCATCGGCCTCTACGACGAGGTCGACGGCCGGCTCGTGCGGCGTACCTCCCTGGAGACCGACGTCGTCGGCGAGCGGACCGAGGTCGCCGACCTGGTCGGCCAGGAGCAGCCCGCGCTGCTGCTGCTCAACGACGGTGACCTCGCCTACGCCAAGATCCGCCTCGACGAGCGCTCGCTCGCGACGGTCGTCGGCGGCCTCGCGACGCTCGACGACGCCCTCGCCCGCGCCCTGTGCTGGGGCGCGGCGTGGGACATGACCCGCGACGCCGAGATGAGCGCGACCGACTTCGTCCACCTCGTCCTGAGCGGCATCGGCAGCGAGACCGACGCGTTCGGCGTGGCCCGGATCCCCGGGTACGCCGCCGCCGCCGCGACGCTCTACGCCGCGCCGGAGAACCGGGCCGCGCTGCGCGAGACCTGGGAGCAGGGGCTGCGCAAGCTGCTCGAGAACGCCGAGCCCGGCAGCGACCACCAGCTGTCCTTCGCCCGCGCCTATGCCGCCGCCGCACACAGCGAGAGCGCCATCGCGGACCTCGAGGGCCTGCTCGACGGCTCGGTGACCTTCCACGGGCTCGCGGTGGACACCGACCTGCGGTGGACGCTGCTCAACGGGCTGGCCCGCAACGGCCGCGCCGACGAGGCCCGGATCGCCGAGGAGCTCGGGCGGGACAACACGATCTCCGGCCAGGAGCACGCCGCCGCCGCGCGGGCGATGCGCCCGACCGCCGAGGCCAAGGCCGAGGCGTGGGAGATCGCGATGGTGCGCGACGACGTCCCGAACGAGACCCAGCGCAGCGTCGTGCTGGCCTTCCAGCAGTTCGGCCAGGACGAGGTGCTGGCGCCGTACGTCGAGAAGTACCTCGCCGCCGCCGACACCCTCTGGGAGGAGAAGGGCACCCAGCGCGCCTCGACCGCGCTGGAGTACATCTTCCCCAAGCCGCTGGCCAGCCAGGAGCTCCTCGACCGGGTCGACGCCTGGCTCGGGTCCTCCCCGGCCAACCCGGCCGCCAAGCGGTACGTCCGCGAGGGCCGGGCCGACGTCGCCCGGGCGCTGGCCGCCCAGGCACGCGACGCCGAGGGCTGACGCACCGACGCCGAGTCGGCGCTGTCTCAGCTGAGACAGCGCCGACTCGGCGTCTCAGGACTGTTCGGCGTGCAGGGTCAGCGGAGCGGTGGCGTGGTCGGCCAGCTCCTGGATGCCGCGGCGCAGGCCGCCGACGAGGTCGCCGGCGGCGAACATGCTCTGCATGTTCAGCGCGACCAGCTCGACCTCGCGGTCGGTGATGTTGCGGCGCACCTCCCCGCCGGTGACGATCTCGAGCACCCGTACAGCGGGGTCGAGCAGGATCAGGACGCTGCGCGGCGGGGCGACCAGCCGGTTGTGCAGCTGGGTCGCGAAGGCGCGCGGCTCGCCGTCGACGCGACCGACGAAGACGCTGAACTCGAAGCGGGAGACGAGCTCGGCCTGCCGGATCGCCTCATCGATCCGGACCCGCTCGCGGCTGTTGAACTCACCAACGGCCACTTGCGCCGCCCGCCTTCGACTCCTCCGAGTCCGGCGCCGGCAGCTCCCGGGTGCCGGAGCGCGGGCCGCCGAACCACTGGTCGGCGGTCGCCCGGCCGCCCGGGGTGAACCGCTCGCCCTTCGCGACGCCCGGGACCACGACGAGCAGTGTGATCACTACGAACAGCGCCAGGGGGATGACGACCAGCACCAGCACGGCGTGCCAGGGGTCGACCGGGTCCGGGTTGCTCCAGAACTCAGGGACGGCCGCACCGGCCGGTGCGCCGCCGGCCACGACGAGGCCTCCCGCGAGGAGGACGACGGAGATACGGCGAACGAGGTGCGCGAGCTTCGTGGTCACGGGTCGATCGTATCGAGGATCGTGTCCCGTCTCACCGTCGGGAGGGTCGAGAGTCCTGGTCCCGTGCGGTAGACATGGGGGCCATGCTCGGCTTCGACGACAAGACGTGTGACGACGGACATGACATCTGCGAGTGGACGTTCCAGATGACGTCGAACCAGACGGCGGCCAACGTCGCCGACGTGCTCATCGGCAAGCCGCTCGCGATCGTCGGCCTGCTGCTCCTCATGTGGGTCATCCGGTGGCTCCTCCACCGGCTCGTGGACCGGCTGGTCTCCCGCGCCGAGGACGGCGTCCTCCCGGACCGGATGAGCCGCTTCGGCGTCCGTGGGAAGGCCGCCCAGCAGGCGTCCGCGCGCGACCTGGCCACCCATACCCGTCGGGTGCAGCGCGCCAAGACCATGGGCGACCTGCTCAAGAGCGTGATCACCGGCCTGCTCATCGCGGTCTTCGGCACGATGATCCTGAGCGAGCTCGGGGTGAACATCGCGCCGATCATCGCGAGCGCCGGCATCATCGGCATCGCGCTCGGCTTCGGCGCCCAGTCCTTGGTGAAGGACTTCCTCTCCGGCATCTTCATGATCTTCGAGGACCAGTACGGCGTCGGCGACGTCGTCGACGTCGGCGAGGCCAGCGGCACCGTCGAGGCGGTCAGCCTGCGGGTCACCCGCCTGCGCGACCTCAACGGCACGGTCTGGTACGTCCCCAACGGCGAGATCCTCCGCGTCGGCAACATGAGCCAGAACTGGGCGCGGGCGGTCGTCGACGTGAACGTCGGCTACCACGAGGACCTGGTGCGGGTGCAGCGCGTGCTACGCGACGTCGCCCACGACCTGTGGGAGGACGACGACTTCAAGGACCTCATCATCGAGGAGCCGGAGGTCACCGGCGTCGAGGTGTTCGGCCCCGACGCGATCACGCTGCGCGTCCTGCTCAAGACCGCGCCGATGGAGCAGTGGGCCGTCGCCCGGGCGCTGCGCCAGCGGCTCAAGGCCCGCTTCGACCACGAGGGCATCGAGATCCCGCTCCCCCAGCGGGTGGTGTGGCATCGCGAGGAGCAGCAGACGGGCCCCACCCCCGAGGGGGAGGAGCCCGTCCGCGGCTGAGCGTGGCGTGCCGGCGACCTGGCCGGTCAGGCGAGCGACGCCTCCAGCGTGATCGTCGTGCCGGTGAGCGCCTGGCTGACCGGGCAGCCCTCCTTGGCGGCCTGGGCGGCCGCGACGAAGTCGTCGTTGCTGATGCCCTCGACCGTGCCCTTGACGGTGAGCTTGATGCCGGTGATGCCGGTGCCCGGCGTGAACTCGACCGCCGCACTGGTCTCGAGCGAGGTCGGCGGGGTGCCGGCCTTGGCCAGACCGTTGGACAGTGCCATCGAGAAGCAGGAGGAGTGCGCGGCCGCGATCAGCTCCTCGGGGCTGGTCTTGCCGTTCGCCTCCTCCGCGCGCGAGGGCCAGGACACGTCGAAGGTGCCGACGCCGGACGACTCCAGCGTCACCTTGCCGGCGCCCTCGAACAGGCTGCCCTCCCAGTGCGTCGTCGCGTTGCGGATCGTCGCCATGTGCTGATCACTCCTCGGGGTAGGAAGACTCGTCGTCGCGAGTCTTGCACGCCGGTGTCCGGACGCCACCGGGCGCTCGGCACAATGGGACGGTGACGACGTTCTACGAGGAGATCGGCGGCTTCGAGACCTTCCGGCGGATCGTCGCGAAGTTCTACGAGGGCGTCGCCGAGGACCCGGTGCTCCGGCCGATGTACCCCGAGGAGGACCTCGGGCCGGCCGAGGAGCGCTTCCTGCACTTCCTGGTGCAGTACTGGGGCGGGCCCACGACGTACTCCGAGAGCCGGGGTCACCCGCGGCTGCGGATGCGGCACGCTCCGTTCGCGGTGTCGCCGGAGGCCAAGGAGCACTGGCTGATGCACTTCCGGGCCGGTCTCGACGAGGTCGCGCTGACACCGGAGCAGGACGCCCAGTTCTGGGACTACGTCACCCACGCGGCGCAGTTCATGGTGAACACCTTCGAGTAGGACCCGCATGACTCCGGTCCTCACGGGGAAAAGATTTCCGGCTCTTGTGACTGATCCGTGGGTCATCGGCGGCCGGGGAGCGTTGGGCGCTGGCCGGCGAGGTTAAGCATGGCCAGGGCGATGAGTGCGTCGGGTGAGCGGAAACCGAAGGCCATGCGGGTGATGAGCCGGATCTTGGTGTTGACCGACTCGATGAGGCCGTTGGACAAGCCATGCTCGATGGCGGCGAGGATCGCTGGCTTGTGTTCGACGATGGTGCGCTGGAGCTTCACGAACCGTTCGATGCGGCACCGTCGCGCCCATCCGATCCAGGCGTCCAGGGCATCGGTAGCTTCGTCGACCGGGAGTTGGAACACCAGCCGCAGGCCTTCTTTGAGCAGGTAGGCGCGGTGCAGTCGGGGTTCGGCCTTCGCGATCCAGGCCAGCTTCGCCTGTTGTCGGGCGGTGAGGTTCTCAGGGTTCTTCCACAACGCGAACCTCGAGTCCTTCAACGCCTTCGCGTGACCGGAGGAGTTGTTCTCCTTGCCCGCTGCTCGCCGGGCTCGCAGGGTCCGGGCGTCGGCGCGTGCCTCGTTCCAGACCTGGCGGCGGACCTCGTCGAGGGCCTCGCCTGCCCACTTCACGACGTGGAAGGGATCGGCGCATCGGACCGCGTTGGGACAGCGCTCAGCGACCACGGCGGCGATCCAGCCGGCCCCGTCGGCTGAGACATGGGTGATCAGCTTGCTGCGCTCCTCGCCCAAGGCGTCGAAGAACGTGCTCAGCGTGGCCTTGTCCTTCCCCACACCGGCCCACACCAGTCGTCCGGAGTCATGGTCGACCACGATGGTCAGGTACTTGTGGCTGCGCTTGTAGGAGATCTCATCGATCCCGATCCGCCGCAGACCGGCGAAGAAGTCCAACCCGGCTGCGGTGTCGTCCCAGACGCGGGTGATGATCGCGCCGACGGTGCGCCAGGCGATCCGCATCAGCTCGGTGATCGCGGACTTCGAGCACTGTGTCGCCAGCCAAGCGACCTGCTGGTCGAACACCAGCGTGTGCCCAGCGCTATGGCGGGCCCAGGGCACCTGACGGACGGTAGGCCCGTGGGTCGGACAGTCCACCCGCGGCGCGTCGGCCTCGAGGAACACCTCCATGACCCCAAGATCGAGGCTCCGCCAACGCCTGCGTCCCTCACCGCGGTCGTACCACGGTGACCGGGTCCCACATTGTCCGCACCGCCCGCGACCGGCTCGCTGAGGGCGGACGTGGACGATGACGAACTCGACGTCCTCGTCGTACTCGACATCCTCGATCACGGTCTTCTCGACGCCCAACAGGGCACGCCATAGGCTGGCGTTTCGCACGCCGTTCTCCGCTCTGCAGTTCCTGAGTCTCGACAACCCAGAAACCTAGAGCGGGAGCGGCGTGTGGCCGTTCAGGCGCGAGCAACCACCCACGGAAGCGTCACAAGAGCCAGATTTCCGATGGACGTGTAACGGCATCCCCCGCTCGTGACAGGTAGGTGACGAACCCGGGGGATTCCTGTCGCTGCAGTCCCGGGTTCACGGTCGGCGGTCCCGACCACGACCGTCCCCGTATGCGGTCGTCGCGGCCACGGCGCTCGCGCTCGGCATCTCCGCGGCCTCCGTGCGGGTCGCCCACCACCGCGGGATGCGGCGGCTGGCGGCTCAGCTGGAGAGCAGCGTCCGCAGCCCGGCCACGTAGGGCTCGGGCGGCTCCATCGAGCGCTGACCGCGCCGGTCGAAGAACACGATCGCCACCCGCGCCCGCGCGAGGACCGTGTCGCCGTCGCAGATCTGCGACTCGACGGTCGCCGACCGGGTGCCGACGCGGGACACCCAGGACCAGGCGTCGTACGCCTCGGGCCGGAACAGGATCGGGCGCCGATAGTCGACGTCGGTCTGCGCGACGACGATCGAGATCGGCTCGAGGCCCTCCCAGATCCGAGCGGTCATCGCGATCCGGGACTCCTGGAGGTACTCGAAGTACTTGACGTTGTTGACGTGCCCGTAGACGTCGACGTCGGAGAAGCGGACCTGCACGGGGAAGTGCGTGACCTCCGCGGGGCGCGTGCGCGCCATCGGCATCCGGGGCGCGGACTCGTCCGGCTCGAGGAACGCGGCCAGGGTCTCCCGCTCGACGTCGGTCAGCCGTCGCGGGCTCTCGCTGGCGAAGACGTACGGCGTCAGCACGGTCTTGGCCCGGGCATAGACGTGCCGGGCGCCGTCGCGCTCGTGGAAGAGCTCGTAGGCGATCGTGAACGTCGCGGCGCGGATCTCGGTGACCCAGGACTCGATGGTCACCGGCTCGAAGCCGAAGTTCAGCGGCGCCAGGTAGCTGACCTCGTGCCGGGCCACGACGACGCCCTCGGCGAGGTCGCCGGTGCGCGCCGCCGGCCCGTGCGTGCGGAGCATGTCGACGCGGGCCTCTTGGAGGTAGTCCACGTAGACGACGTTGTTGACGTGCCCGAGGAGGTCGAGGTCGGCCCAGCGCATCGGGCAGCGGTAGGTGTGCCGCACGCCCCCGATGCTGCCAGACCGGCGATCAGCGGGAGACCGCGAGTCCACGGGAGCGGGTGCCGGAGGGGTGATGTACGCCTCGTCCCCGGTGGTGGAACACGGTCTAGTCTTGCCGGCGGAGCATCCCCCGAGCGAAAACGGAGTCCCCATGCCCGAGGCAGTCATCGTCAGTGCCGCCCGAACCCCGATCGGACGGGCCAACAAGGGCTCGATGACCGAGTTCCGTCCTGACGACCTGACGGCGTTCATCGCGAAGGCGGCGCTCGCCAAGATCCCGGAGCTCGACCCGACGACGATCGACGACCACTACCTCGGATGCGGACTCCCCGGCGGCGAGTCGGGCAACAACCTGGCCCGCGTCGTCAACGTCCTCAACGGCTGGGACGACGTCCCGGGCGCGACGATCACCCGCTACTGCTCGTCCTCGGTGCAGACCACGCGGATGGCCTTCCACGCGATCAAGGCGGGCGAGGGCGACGTGTTCCTCTCCTCGGGCGTCGAGACCGTGTCCCGGTTCGCCAAGGGCACCTCCGACCACTGGCCCGACACGCACAACCACGAGTTCGACGAGGCCAAGGCCCGTACGGACAAGACCGCCGAGGGCGGCCAGGACTGGCACGACCCGCGTGAGGACGGCCTGCTGCCGGACGTCTACATCGCCATGGGCCAGACCGCGGAGAACGTCGCCAAGCTGCGCGGCCTGTCGCGCCAGGAGCTCGACGAGTTCGGCGTCCGGTCGCAGAACCTCGCCGAGAAGGCCGTCAACGACGGCTTCTGGGCGCGCGAGATCACCCCGGTCACCACCGCGGACGGCACCGTGATCAGCACCGACGACGGCCCGCGGGCGGGCGTCACCTACGACGGCATCAAGGACCTCAAGCCGGTCTTCCGCCCCGACGGCGTCGTGACCGCCGGCAACTGCTGCGCGCTCAACGACGGCGCCGCGTCGGTCGTGATCATGTCCGACACCAAGGCCGCCGAGCTCGGCATCAAGCCGCTGGCGCGGATCGTCTCCACCGGCGTCTCCGGCCTCTCTCCCGAGATCATGGGCCTCGGCCCGGTCGAGGCGACCAAGCGGGCGCTGGCCCACGCCGGCATGAGCATCGGCGACATCGACCTCGTCGAGATCAACGAGGCGTTCGCCGCGCAGGTCGTCCCGTCGTACCAGGAGCTCGGCATCGACCTCGACCGGCTCAACGTCAACGGCGGCGCGATCGCGGTCGGCCACCCGTTCGGCATGACCGGCGCCCGGCTCCAGAACACCATGCTCAACTCGCTGGACTGGCACGACAAGACCACCGGCCTCATCACGATGTGCGTGGGCGGCGGTCAGGGCATGGCGCTCATCCTCGAGCGCCTCTGACCCGGTCCTCGGAACCCGTCCTGCCCGCCGAGGTCGAGCACCTCGGCGTCGTACCCTCCTTGTGGGGCCCCTGTCTGCTGTCACCGTGTCTAGGATGCGAAGGTGACAGCAGACAGGGGATCCGACACTCGCTGGCTCGATGAGGACGAGCAGCGCTCCTGGCGGGCGCTGCTGATGGGCATGACCCTCCTGCTCGGGCGGCTCGACGACGACCTCCAGCGGGCCTGCGACCTCTCGCTCGTGGAGTACGAGATCCTCGTGCGCCTCTCCGAGCGCGAGAACCGCCAGATGCGGATGGCGCAGCTCGCCGACGCGCTCGCTCACAGCCGCAGCCGGGTCACGCACACCGTGACCCGGATGGAGAAGGACGGCCTGGTCGTCCGCAGCTCCTCCCCCGAGGACGGCCGCGGCGTGGTCGCCGCGATGACGGAGAAGGGCTGGGACCTGCTGGTCCGGATGGCGCCCCTGCACGTCGGCGGCGTGCGTGAGCACATCGTCGACCTGGTCAGCCCCGAGGACTTCGCCGCCGTCGGCCGCGTGATGAACGCCGTCGCCGACCACCTGGTCGCCGGCCATCCCGAGATGGAGCTGCGCAGCCCGTAGGCGGTCACCGCGGGCAACGCGTGGTTGCGGTCCACGCGCCGCCCGCGGACTGCTCAGTCGCGGGTGAGGCGGCGGTGGGTCACCCGGTGCGGGCGGGCCGCCTCGATGCCGAGGCGCTCGACCTTGTTCTCCTCGTACGAGGCGAAGTTGCCCTCGAACCAGAACCACTTGCCGCCGTCCTCGTCGTCACCCTCCCAGGCGAGGATGTGCGTCGCGACGCGGTCGAGGAACCACCGGTCGTGGGACGTGACCACGGCGCAGCCCGGGAAGTCGAGGATCGCGTCCTCGAGGGAGGACAGGGTCTCGACGTCGAGGTCGTTGGTCGGCTCGTCGAGCAGCAGCAGGTTGCCGCCCATCTTCAGCGTGAGCGCGAGGTTGAGGCGGTTGCGCTCACCTCCGGACAGCACGCCGGCCTTCTTCTGCTGGTCCGGGCCCTTGAAGCCGAACGACGCGACGTAGGCGCGCGAGTTCATCTCGAAGTTCGCGACCTTGATGAAGTCCAGGCCGTCGGAGACGACCTCCCAGACGTTCTTGTTCGGGTCGATGCCGCCCCGGCTCTGGTCGACGTAGGAGATCTTCACGGTCTGACCCACCGTGAGCGTGCCCGCGTCGGGCTGCTCGCCGCCGGTGATCATCCGGAACAGCGTGGTCTTGCCGACGCCGTTCGGGCCGATGACGCCGACGATGCCGGCGCGCGGCAGCGAGAACGACAGGTCGTGCATGAGGGTGCGCCCCTCGAAGCCCTTGGTCAGGCCCTTGGCCTCCAGGACGACGTCACCGAGGCGCGGACCGGCCGGGATGTTGATCTCGGAGGTGTCGATCTTGCGCGCCCGGTCGGCCTCGGCCGCCATCTCCTCGTAGCGCGCGAGGCGGGAGCGGCTCTTGGTCTGCCGCGCCTTGGCGTTGGAGCGGACCCACTCGAGCTCCTTCTCCAGCATCTTGGCGCGCTTGGCGTCCTTCTGCCCCTCGATCTTGAGGCGCTCCTTCTTGGTCTCCAGGTAGGTGGAGTAGTTGCCCTCGTAGGGGTGGGTCTGGCCCCGGTCGAGCTCGAGGATCCACTCGGCGACGTTGTCGAGGAAGTACCGGTCGTGGGTGATCGCCAGGACGGCGCCCGGGTAGGACTTCAGGTGGCCCTCGAGCCACTGCACCGACTCGGCGTCGAGGTGGTTGGTGGGCTCGTCGAGCAGCAGCAGGTCGGGCTGCTGGAGCAGCAGCTTGCAGAGCGCGACCCGGCGGCGCTCGCCACCGGAGAGGTTGTCCACGATCGCGTCCGGCGGCGGGCAGCGCAGCGCGTCCATCGCCTGCTCGAGGCGGCTGTCGAGGTCCCAGACGTTGGCCGCGTCGAGCTCGCTCTGGAGGTTGCCCGCCTCCTCGTTCAGCTTGTCCAGGTCGGCGTCGGGGTCACCCATCGCCATGTAGAGCTCGTCGAGGCGCTTCATCTTCGCCTTGATCTCGCCGACGGCCTCCTCGACGTTCTCCTGGACGGTCTTGCCCTCGGTGAGCGGCGGCTCCTGCTGGAGCATGCCGACCGTGGCCTCCGGGTCGAGGATCGCGTCGCCGTTGTTGGCGTGGTCGAGGCCCGCCATGATCCGCAGCAGCGAGGACTTGCCGGTGCCGTTCGGTCCGACCACGCCGATCTTCGCGCCGTGCAGGAACGACAGCGTCACGTTGTCGAGGACGACCTTGTCACCGTGGGCCTTGCGCACGTTGCGCAGGGTGAACACATACTCCGCCATGCCCCCGAGCCTAGTGACGGGGCGGGCGTGAGACCTCATCGGGGGCCGTCGCGTCTGTAGGGTGACGGGCCTCCACCGGGGAGGCCGGACGAGACCCGGACACCGATGGAGGCCCCGTGAGCCGATCCACTCGCCGCGACGACGAGTTCTCGGAGTTCGTGGCCGCACGGTCGCCGCAGCTCTACCGCAGCGCCTACCTGCTGACGATGTCACCGCACGCCGCGGAGGACCTCGTGCAGACCGCGCTCGCCAAGGCGTACGCCGCCTGGTGGCGGGTGCGCTCCGCCCACGACCCGGTGGCGTATGTGCACGGGGTGCTGGTGAAGTCCTTCCTCTCCGACCGGCGCCGACGCAGCTCGGGCGAGCTGCCGGCCCGGGACCTGCCGGAGCGGTCCACGGCCGACGCCGACCCCGCCGACCGGGTCGCGCTGCTGGCCGCGCTGGCCGAGCTCGGCCCGGTCGACCGGGCGGTGGTCGTGCTCCGCTTCTGGGAGGACCGCAGCGTCGCCCAGACCGCCGCCGACCTCGGGCTGTCCCAGGCGGCCGTGAAGAACCGCAGCCTGCGCGCGCTGAAGTCGCTGCGCGAACTCCTCTCCGACCCGCAGACGAACGGGAGCGCACGATGAGCACCGACCTCCACGAGTTCCTGGACCGCACCCTGGCTGACCTCGACGTCCCGACCGACCGCCTGCGCGAGGGCGCGCTGACGCGTGGTCGCGTCGTCCGCCGGCGCCGCCGCGCGATCGCCGCGCTCGGCGGTGTCGTCGTGACCGCGCTGGCCGCCGGTCTGACGCTGCCGTCCCTCGCGGGTACCGACAACGCCGACGACCGGATCGCGCATGACACGGGCGACCCGTCCCCCGACACCTACGTGCGCCCGGCGGGCTGGTGGGACATGTCGGGCGGCGTCATGCGCGACACCCTGGCCCACCTCCTGCCCGCCCGGAGCACGGTCACCGACGAGAACCTCGGCGACGAGGAGCTCGCGCCCGGCGACAAGCCCACCGGCGGATGGGTCCAGGTCGACGTGCTCGACGAGGGAGAGCCGGCGGGTGGCATGAACGTCGTGCTCTACCCGCCGTTCGACACCTCGTCGTTCGCCGAGGACGTCATGACCTGCCCGGGCAACGCCTCAGAGGCGGACGCCTGCACCGAGCTGGGCGACGGCACCGGCCGGCTGGTCCGGTGGGAGACCGGCGGCGTGGTCACGATCGAGGCCACCTGGCTCCTCCCGGACGGCGGCATCGTCTACGCCGCGGCGTCCAACAGCTCCGACGACAAGTGGGGCGTCGGGTCCACGACCGACCGGGCGGTCCCGCCCGTGCGGCCGGCCCAGCTGGCGGAGATCGCCGCCAGCCCGCTCTGGCAGGAGTGGACCCCGCGGGGCTGAGCCTCACGCGGCGGCCTCCCCCGGGTCCGGCGCGGCCTGCTGCTCCGTCCCGTCCTGCCGCGGGGCCCTCGTGAACACGCTGGTGCCGCGGCTCAGGTCGTGACCGACGTGGACCGCGTCGATCTCGAAGGAGATCACCTCGACGTCGTTGCTGTTGACGTAGGGCCGCACCTGGAGCCGGCCGTGCACGACGACGGGGTCGCCGCGGCGCAGCGACTTCATGCAGTTCTCCGCGAGCCCGCGCCAGCAGGACACGGTGTACCACTGCGTCTCGCCGTCGGACCAGGACTCCGTGCGGCGGTTGAACTTCCGCGGGGTGCAGGCGAGCCGGAAGCTCGCCACCGGCACGCCGCCGGCGTCGCGCTGGACGACGTCCGCGCCCAGCCAGCCGCGGACGGTGATGGTGCAGTCGTTCATGGGTTCTCTCCTTGCCTCGATCCGGGTGATCGGTTCGAGGCTCGGCGGCGACGCCGACATCGGCGCCCGGTCCGGGCGGGGGCTGGGGAGAGCGATGCGGGAGAGGGCGCCTGTGGACGGCGTGCGGGCCGGTCGGCGAGCGCGCCTTGTAACGCCGGGTTATTGGCTCCTCACAGGAGGTTGCATCCCCGTGGGAGGAGCAGATAACCCGGCGTTACAAGCAAGCGGCGGCGACCGGCCCGACGAGCAGCAGGGTCAGCTGCGCGCGCGGTCGACGCCGCTGCGGACGGCGGTGTAGGCCTCGAGCTCGGTCTCGACGGGGACGACGACGAGCTCGTTGGAGACGTCGGCGACCGCCGTGCGCAGGCGGTGGTCGGCGTTCTCGGCCCGCCTGCGGGCGATGCCGGCGACGCCCAGATGGGCGACCGCCCCGATGAGGCTGCCCAGGCCCAGGCCGCCGACCAGGAGCACGATCGCGAGCGGGACGCCGGCGACCTGCGGGGTGTCGGGGTCGGCGAGCTTGTCGGAGCCGAGCAGTACGCCGGTCCACACGAGCCCGGCCACGGCCGCGACGAGCAGCAGCCACTGCACGACGCGGAGGGCGCCGGCCCACCACGGCGTCCGGGCGGCGCGCACCTCGGCAGCGGCGAGTGCCGCGTCGAGACGGTCGCCGAGGTCGTCGAGGTGAGCGACGGAGGCCCGGTGCACGGCGTCGACCCACGGCTGGGTCATGCCCTGCGACATCTCGTCGGCCAGCGCACGGACCTCGGTGTCGACGCGGGCGCGCTGCACCTGCGTGGCCCCGGAGACGCCACCCGGCCCGCGGCCACTGAGCTCGCGGCCGGCGGCACCCAGGTCCAGGTCGAGGCGCTTGGCCGGGTCGGGCTTGATGCCGCCCAGCCAGACCGTGACCGGCCAGCCCGTGGCCCGGCCGACCCGCTGCCGGGTCGAGCGCTCCACGGCCTCCACCAGCACGGGCACGCCGGCGGCCTCGGCGAACGCGTCGTCGAGGGCAGCGGCCCGCTGCTCGGAGAGGACCCGCGTCGGGGCGTCGCCGGTCGCCTCGGCGAGCCGCTCGGCGGCCGCGCGCACGTCGGCGTCGACCCGGGAGCGGGTCGCCTGCTTCTCTGCGGCGCGGCGGGCGATCTCGGCGCGCAGCTCGGGGACGCCGGTGCCCAGCCGGGCGCTGACCGGCATGACCGGCACCCGGTCGAGGCCGTCGGCGTCGAGCAGGCGGCGCACGTCGGCGAGCATCGACTCGCGGCGCTCGTCGGGCACGGTGTCGATGTGGTTCAGCACCACGATCATCACGTCCTGGTGGGCCGCGGACGGAGCCAGGTAGCGGTCGTGGATCGCGGCGTCGGCGTACTTCTGCGGGTCGAGCACCCAGACGAGCAGGTCGGCGAGGTCGACGAGCCGGTCCACCTCGAGGTGGTGGGCGACCTCGGTGGAGTCGTGGTCGGGCAGGTCGAGCAGGACGACGCCGTCGAGCTCGGGCTGCTGGTCGCGGCGGCCGGTGTCGAGCATCGAGTCGCGCGTCGTCTGGTGCCGCGGCGGGATGCCCAGCCACTCGAGCAGCTCCTCGGCTCCGTCGGTGCCCCACACGCAGGCCGAGGCCCACGACGTCGTGGGCCGGCGTACGCCGACGGCGGAGAGCTCCAGCCCGGTCAGCGCGTTGAACGTCGAGGACTTGCCCGAGCCGGTGGCGCCGGCGATGCCGACGACCGTGTGCTGCGCCGACAGCTTCAGCCGGCCGGTGGCCCGGTCGACGACCGCCTGGGCGTCGTCGACGAGGGCGTCGTCGAGCCGGCCGCGCGCTGCCCGCGTGGCGGCGTCGAGGCCCTCGATACGAGCACCGATGTCGGTGCCACGGGTGACCAGGAGCTTGGCACCCTCGAGCGTGGACGTCATGTTCTCCCTCGACGGACTGGGCTGACCTCCAAGCCTAGGGCGTGCCGTCCACGGGCGCGGTATCGGCTCCGACTCGGCTCTGCTCGAACCGGCGGTCGTCGACGCGGCGGCTGGCGTCACGCAGCTGGCGAGCCGCGCGGGGACTGAGGTCGAGGTCGTCCAGGACCTGGTGGAAGCGCTGCCGGTCCGTGGCCAGCAGGGCGGCCAGCCGGCGGTCCAAGGAGGCCCCGGTCCGCTCGACCATCGACGGCACCGTCTCCGCCCCGAGTACGGCGTCGAGCAGCGTGCGCCCCGGGACGGCAGCGCTCGCGGCGCCCCCCTCGGCGGTGCGGGTGAGCGCGAGGACCATCAGCGCGACGCCGAGCCCCTGCGCGCCGTACGCGAGGTAGCGGGCGCTGGCGCGCTTCTCGGCGCCCTCGCCCTTCACCAGCTCGACGACCTCGTGCTGCCAGGCGCGGACCTCCGCCTCGGCGCGGCGGCGGATGTCGGAGGACGCGCGGACCAGCTCGTGGCGGCCGGCGAGCAGCCCCCGGCCGGCCTCGCCGGTCTCCCACACCGTGGCGGCCGCCTCGGCCGCACCCTCGGCGTGGTCGAGCACGATCGACTCCACCCCCGCCTCGATCGCGAGCGCGACGCGCTCGGCGGACTGGGGCGTGCCGCGGACAGCGTTGACCACGCGGTCGCGCAGTCGGCCCCCCTGGTCGAGCGTGCGCAGCAGCTCGCCGGTGCCGATGAGGTCCTGCCAGCGCGCCAGCACCTCGCCCCGCAGCAGCGTCCCGTCGGCGGCCTCGGCGACGAGCGCCTCCGCGCCCGCGTCGTACGCCGTGTCGACCTGGTCGCGCAGCTCCTGGGCCGTGCTCACCTGGGCCTCGGCCGCGTCCGCGATCCGGTGCGAGCCGCGAGCCAGCGAGCGTACGGCTCCGTCGAGGGTCTGGCGCACGACGGAGCCGCGGGCCTCGCCGTCGGCCGCGAGCGCGACCAGCCAGCCGCGGATGTCGGCGACGACCGCGGCCGGGAGGAGCCCCTCCTCGGAGACCGTCGACTCGCCGACGGTGAACAGCGGCGAGTCCTTGAGCCCCCGGCTGGCCAGCATCCGGGCGAGGTGGGCGGCGACCGTCGGGACGGAGTCCGCGGGCGTCCGGTCGAGGACGACCGCGACCGCGGCGCCGCGATCGGCGGCGGTGCGCAGGTGCTCCCACGGGACCTGGTCGGAGTAGCGGGCGGCCGAGGTGACGAACAGCCAGAGGTCGGCGGCGTCGAGGAGCTGGGCGGCGAGCGTCCGGTTGCGCTCCTCGACCGAGTCGACGTCGGGCGCGTCGAGGATCGCGATGCCCTCGGGCACGGTGTCCGAGGCGACCAGCTGGATCGAGTCCTGGTCGTCGGTGCTGTGGGCGACGCGGACCAGGTCGGGCAGCAGTCGCTCGCGGCCGAACCAGTGCGCGTCGTCCGGGTGGTGCACGAGGACGGGCGAGCGGGTGGTCGGGCGCAGCAGGCCGGGAGCGGTCACGCGGTGGCCCACGAGCGAGTTGACCAGCGTGGACTTGCCGGCGCCGGTCGAGCCGCCGACGACCACCAGCAGCGGTGCGTCGACACTGGTCTGCCGCGGGATGGCGTAGTCCTCGAGCTGGTCGATCATCCGCTGGCGCGACGCCCGGGCATCGGCGATCCCGTCCACGTCGAGCGGGAGCTCGGCGGCCTGGAGGGCACCGTGGAGCTGCACCAGGGCGGTGAGCATCCGGGTGTTCTGGTCGCGCGACACGCTCATCGGGTGGGTACCACCTGTCCGGGGAAGGCGATCAACGGCCGGAGGGCGTTGATCCGCTGGAGGAACTGCTGGCCGCGTGCCGCGTAGTCGGGCGGCGGCGTGCCGCGGAGCAAACGGTAGTGCAGGAACCCGAGCTCGATCGCGGCCTGCTGGTAGTCGCGCATCGCCCGCTCGGCCGCGCGGCCGCCGTGCGCCCGGGCATAGGACCGGCTGCGGCGCCGGGCGCGGAGGTCGACGACCCAGCCGATGTCGGTCGCCGGGACCAGCCCACGTCGGGCGGCGTCGGCCAGCGCCGCCGCGAGCATCCGCCGCTCGCTGCTGCGCACCCACACCGCGATGCCGGCCACCACCAGGAACGCCGGCGCCATCAGCACGACGTAGAGGAGGACGAAGTTGTCGAAGCCGTAGACGGTCGAGGTGTTCCAGACGGCATGGGCGACCACGGCCACGAAGTACCCGCCGAGCGGCCACAGCACCCGGGCGGCTCCGCTGCGGGCGTTCACCGCCAGGCCGACCCCGATGCCGGCGAACGTCGTGAACAGCGGGTGCGCGAACGGGCTGATCAGGCAGCGCACCACGAAGGTCGCGGTCAGCGCCTCGGTGCCGCCGGGGCCGGTCCCGTCGGTGCCGTTGTAGGCGGCCGCGAGGTAGAGGATGTTCTCGGTGAAGGCGAAGCCGATGCCGACCATGCCGGCGTAGACGATGCCGTCGAGTACGCCGTCCAGCTCCGCCCGCCGCCACCACAGGAGCAGCAGGAGGAACAGGCCCTTGCTGGCCTCCTCCGTCACCGGCGCGACGATCCCGAGGCTCTGCCGGTCGGTGAACGCGATCACGAACCCGCCGACGCCCTGGAGCACCAGCGCCGCGGCGGTCGCCACGAAGCAGCCCCACAGCAGGCCCGAGGCGAGCAGCGAGCGCGGCTCGGGCTCGTAGCGGTCCAGCCACAGGTAGCAGGCCACCAGCGGCCCCACGGGTACGGCGGCCAGCACGGTCGCCAGCAGCAGCGACCGGGGCGCGCCCGAGAGGGCCAGGACCGCGAGGATCGCGAGCGCCCCGAGGCTCACCAGCACGGTCACGACGACCGTGAAGATGACGCTCTCGCGGCGCGGTCTGGGCATGAGACGCAGCCTATCCGGGGCGGCGCCGGGCCAGGGGCCGCGGCGTACAGTGGGCGGGTGAACGAGGAGCAGCCCACGACCCAGCCGGCGACCCAGCCGGCGACCCAGCCGGCGACGGAGAGCCACGACCCCGCCGTCCCGGCGGCGTACGCCGCCTTCATGCGGAAGGGCTGGGGCGACCGGGAGTTGGAGCTGCCCGTGATGGAGGTCGCGGAGCCCGCGGCCCGCCGCCGGGCGAAGCTCGCCGAGGCGTTCCCGGGCGAGCGGCTGGTGCTGCCGGCCGGCACCTACAAGGTGCGCTCCAACGACACCGACTACCGCTTCCGCCCGGACACCGCGCACACCTACTTCTCCGGCAACCAGACCAGCGACGCCGTCCTGGTCGTCGAGGACGGCGAGTCCGTGCTCTACGCGCGCCCGCGCTCCTCGCGCGAGACCGACGAGTTCTTCCGCGACCGGCAGTACGGCGAGCTGTGGGCCGGCCGCCGCCCGTCGCTGAAGGAAATGAGCGACTCCCTGGGCCTCGAGGTCAAGCACATCGAGGACCTCCCGTCCTTCGACGACGACCGCAAGACCCGCGACATCACCACCGACGACGACCTCGCGCGCGTCGCCTCCGAGCTGCGGCTGGTCAAGGACCAGTGGGAGGTCGACCAGCTCCAGGAGGCCTGCGACATCACCACGCTCGGCTTCGAGGACTCGGTCCGCGAGTGGGACCGCGTGCTGGAGTTCGGCGAGCGCTGGATCGAGGGCACGTTCTTCCGCCGCGCCCGCGCGATGGGCAACGACATCGGCTACGACTCGATCGTCGGCGGCGGCTCGCACGCCACGACGCTCCACTGGATCGACAACACCGGCCCGATCACCCCGGGCACGCTCGTGCTGCTCGACATGGGTGTCGAGAACCGCTCGCTCTACACCGCCGACGTGACGCGCACGCTGCCCGTCGACGGCCGCTTCACGCCGCTCCAGCGCGAGCTCTACGACGTCGTGTACGCCGCCCAGCAGGCCGGCATCGAGGCCGTCCGCCCCGGCGTACCCTTCAAGGCCGCGCACCACGCCGCCATGGAGGTGCTCGCGCACGCCCTCGCGGACCTGAAGCTGCTGCCGGTGTCGGTCGAGGAGGCGCTCGACCCCGAGAGCCGGGTCTACGCGCGGTGGACGCTGCACGGCACCAGCCACATGCTCGGCATGGACGTGCACGACTGCGGCCGGGCCTCGACCGAGGCCTACACCGAGGGCACCCTCGCCGAGGGCATGGTGCTGACCGTCGAGCCGGGCCTGTACTTCCAGGAGGACGACCTGCTCGTCCCCGAGGAGCTGCGCGGCATCGGCATCCGGATCGAGGACGACATCCTCGTCACCGCCGACGGCTGGGAGAACCTCTCCGCCGCCCTCCCCCGCACCTCCGCCGACGTCGAGGAGTGGATGGCCGCGCACCGGCGCTGATCACCTCGCGGAGGCGCGCATCACCCGGGCTGGGCGCGGGACGTGGCGAGCGTGAGGGCGAGGAACCCATCGGGAGCGGATTGGCCATGGCCGCCCGGCATCGACGGCGTCGGATCGGCAACCGCGAGCCGGGCTGGCAGGGACGCGGCTCCGGCCGTGAGCCATACTGACCCGGGCGGTGAGACCGCCTCGGCCTCCGTAGCTCAGCTGGATAGAGCATCGGCCTTCTAATCCGACGGTCGCAGGTTCGAATCCTGCCGGGGGCGCCGAGCGTTTGCGCAGGTCAGGCCCGTGGATCTCTCACAGCAGCTGTCGGGCCTCGGGGCGAGAGGCCGCGACGTCGACCACCTTGATGTTCATCGCGTTCGCCGTCGCATCGGGATCGCGAAGGCCGCGCCGGCGGACCGGCGCCCGGCCTCTTGCCGCCGACCAAGGGGCCCCGGCCCGGTCGAAGCCTGCGTGAGTTGACCGGTGCCGGGGCCCCTTTTCCGTCGTCGTGCCGGGGCGGCCCCACTCGCACCCGCGGCGCCCCCTTTGATTGCGGTCGAAGGGTGCTGGTGCTCTTGGCGAGCGACACCTCCCCGATGCGAGTGGCCAGCCGGCCTGGAAGCAACCTCCCCATCGTGCGCCCGAATCGACCGCCCCATCGTGCGTCAAAGTCGATCTCCGCCGCGTCCCCAAATCAGAGGAGGCGAGCAACCGTCCGATCCGTACGGTCGAGAAGAGCGGCCGCCATGGGACGTGGCGGCGGGGCGTTCAAGCAAGGAGGACAGTGAGCCGGTTCGTCGATCTACTGATCCGGGTGCACCGGGAGCCGGAACGCGAACGTGCTTCCTTCGCCGGGGGTGCTGGTGACCCAGATGTCGCCGCCCATGTCCTCGACGAGACGCTTGCAGATCGCCAGCCCTAGACCGCTGCCGCCATGGTGGCGCGTCACACTCGGGTCGACCTGCCGGAAGGACTCGAAGACGGACTCCTGCTCGGATGTGCTCAGGCCGACGCCGGTGTCGGTGACGGTGATCAGCGCGGAGGATCCGTCGTCGGCTGCGGTCGCTGTCACGACGATCGAACCGGTGGCGGTGAACTTCACGGCGTTCTCGAGAAGGCTGGACACGACCTGAAGGACGCGCTCGGGGTCGCCGGTCATCTGGGCCGGAAGGTGCGGGTCCACCTCCAGACGCAGCTGGAGACCCCTCCTACGGGCGGGCTCACGGGCCTCGTCGGCGGCGTCCTCGAGGACCTCCCGCGGGTCGAAGTCGACGCTCCGCAGCTCCGCCACCCCAGCCTCGATCGCCGAGAAGTCCAAGATGGAGTCGATGACCCGCCGTAGCCGCCGACCGGAGCGGCTCATCCTGGCGAGGAGGTCCTGCTGTATCCGGCTCGGCTCGGTGTCCTCGAACAGCTCGGCGACGGCCAGCATCGAGGTCAACGGGGTCCGGATCTCGTGGCTCATGTTGGCCAGGAACAACGACTTCGCCTCACTGGCGGCGGCCGCGTCGCGAGTCGCCTGCTCCAGCTCGGCGAGCAGGCGGTTGGCGGAGGTGACGTCCTCGATGAGGTCGTAGGCGCCGATGACTCGACCGGCCACGACGATGGGCACACCGGTGATGCGCAGGTCGGCCATCTCGCCGTTGCGGCGTTCGACGGTCAGGTCGAAGCGCTGCGCCTCGCCGCTCACCATGCCGGCGAACCGACGTTCGGCCTCTTCACGGTCAGCGGGGTCCACCAGGACGCCGAAGTGAGCACCACGCAGCTCCCCGGGCCGTAGGCCGAGCAACTCCACCGCCGCGGCGTTGGACTCCACGAACCGGCCCTCGGTGTCGATGGAGACCACAGCGAAGGGGTTGAACTCGAACAAGGACCGGTACCGCTGCGTCGTCTCCTCCAGCGAGGCCTCGGCCAACCTCAATCGCTCCGTCTCACGCTGGGTCTCGCGGTATCGGCGCCATGAGTACACCGCCAAGGCCACCGTCGAGACCACCGCGGCAACGAGGACCTCGTCAAGCTGCCACGACTCGTGAGAACGACTCCAGCCGACGAACCACTCGAACGCCTCGAACTGCGACGCCACGCCATAGGCCACCACGGCCGCGCTCGCCACGACGAGCAGTTCTACGAAGTTCGTCCCTCTTCGGTGCCGACTCGTCCCCGGAACCGGCTGCGCAGCGGTCGCTGGTCGCGGCGACATCGGACCTCCTCGCGACGGACGCGCGCCGCTGGCGCCGCTCGGGCGCCCGGGCAGGCCGGTGGTAGGACCCGCCCGGACTTCGCTCCTGAGACGGCGCCGGCGGCTCAGGATGCCCGGTCGACGATGCCTCCCGGCGTTCGGGATCACCAGCGCTCACCCGCCAGACGTCGCTCTGCGGACCTTGGTCTGCGCAATTCGGCTGTCACGGCGGCGCGCCGCGGGTCCGGGAAGGATCACTCCGGCGAGCCCTTGGCGTCCGGGGAGATCGAGCCCGGGAGAGTGCCGGGCTCGGGGTCGTCGAACGGCTCCCGCTCGGCCGGGTCGAAGTCGGGCTAGGGCGTGTCTCCCTAGTTCAGCGGTGATTAGCTGATTTGGTGAGTGCATGTCTCGTGAACGGGTCCTTAGCGATGCTCAGTGGGAGCGGATCGCGTCGTTGATGCCGTCTTCGGATGGGGTGAAGTCGCGGCCGTTTCGTGACCACCGCCAGGTGGTCGAGGGCGTGATCTACCGCTTCCGCACGGGGATCGCGTGGCGTGATCTGCCGGCCTCGTTCGGTCCGTGGCAGACGATCTGGAAGCGACACCACCGGTTCTCGACCGACGGCACGTGGGACAAGATCCACGCTCGCCTGTTGGCCGAGGCCGATGCGGCGGGCGAGATCGACTGGATGGTCAGCGTGGATTCCACGATCAACCGCGCTCACCAGCACGCCACCAACGCGCGGCGTGTCGAGCAGCCGGTCGGTGACTCTCGGGCGGCACGTGCCGCGCGAGCCGCGGCCCGCACAGGGGGCTGAGTCGAACTACAAGAATCTGGTTCCGGGGGTCGAGCCGCTCGACCATGCGATCGGACGCTCCCGCGGAGGGTTGTCGACCAAGATCCACCAGCTCGTTGATGGCCACGGCCGCCCGCTCGCCATCGCTCTCACCGCCGGTCAGGCCGGCGACTCCACGATGCTGCAGCCGCTGCTGGCCCAGCTCGCCGTGGACCGGATCGGTCGCGGTCGACCGCGCACTCGCCCGGCCGCGGTCATCGGGGACAAGGCCTACTCCTCGCGGGGAAACCGCGCCGCGCTACGCAGCCGTGGGATCAAGGCCGTGATCCCGCAGCCCTCAGACCAGATCGCGCATCGCAAGCGACGCGGCTCGGCCGGCGGCAGGCCGCCGGCACTCGACGCGGAGGCGTACAAGGGCCGCAACGTGATCGAGCGATCCTTCAACGACCACAAGCAATGGCGAGGCATCGCCACCCGCTACGACAAGCTCGCCACGACCTACCGAGGTGCCGTCGTACTACGCGCCATCACCATCTGGCTCGCAACTTAGGAGACACGCCCTAGTCGGGCCGGTTGAGATGCTCCTCGGGCACGTCGTCGACGTCCGCGGTGTCCTCCGTGGCCTCGGGGAGCACCTCGACCTTCTGGATCTCGGGTTCGCTCATGTCTAATCGGGTACCCGGGCGGCGCGAACCCAGTCGCCCCGCGGCGCAACGGATCCGCACCGCGTCAGCTCACCAGGGAGCGGTAGAGGACCTCGTGCGCCTCGGCGACGGCGTTCCGCTGCGCCCGGCGCTCGTCGATCGACGCGCCCAGCCGCGGGCGGTGGGCGTGGGCGAGCCGGAGCGACCGGTCGAGCGACTCCGCGTCGAAGGTCGTCTCGTCGTGCGTGTAGCCCAGCACCGGGCCCTGCTCGGCGAAGTAGCCGCACGTCGGAGCCACCACCGTCGTGCCGAGGTCGCGGCAGGCCTCGAGCCATCCCGAGTGGGTGCCGAAGCGGTGCGGCAGCACGGACACGTCGAGCGAGCCGAGGTCGTTCCAGAGCTCCTGGTCGGACAGGTGGTCGTGCACGTGCAGCTCGACGTCGCCGCGCTCCTCGGCGGCGCGGAGGTACGCCGCCAGCTCGGTGTCGCAGCGCGACCCGTCGTCGTCGAGCACGTCGCGGTGCACGTTGACGTGGAGCACCGCTCCCGGGAGGTCGCGCACCGTGTCGACGAGCGTCGGCAGGATCCGCAGAGGATCCATGCTCGGCCGCAGGCTCGTCACGTGCAGGCCGACGCGGAACGGGGCGTCGTGCCGCCGGGCGCGGCAGTCCTGGGCGACGCCCATGGTGCGGAGGTCGACGACGTGCGGGTGCGGGAGGACCGTCGCCGTACGACCCCAGCGGCGGCCGATCTCGGCGGCCGCGCCGGGGGTCAGCGTGATCAGCTCGTCGGCGGCCGGCACCAGCACGTCGAGCTGCGCGTCGTGCGGGCCCCGCTGCTCGTGGTGAGGGTGGCGCAGGTCGTGCACGGTGAAGACGAGGGGCTTGTCCCGGTCGCGCAGCACCCCGACCAGCTCGGCCAGGTCCTCCGGCGGACCGGGTCGGGATCCTCGAGCCGGCGCACGGCGGGGCCGTGCTCGGGGTCGAGGTGGCGGACGTAGACGTGTCCCGAGGGGACGGAGGCCACGGTCAGCGTGGCATGGCGGGGCCGCGGGACCCGCAGGTCGGTGGTGGTCACGACCCGGAGTACCCCGGGCGGCCGCGCCGAAGCGACCCCAGGGGGTGAAGTGTCAGCGCAGCGACGTGTCGATGCTGCGCATCCGGTCCGGCGCGAAGCCGTGGCGCATGCCCCACGCCACCGCCTGCGACCGGCGCGAGACGCCGATCTTGCGGTAGCCCGTGCGGATGTAGGTCTTGACCGAGTTGATCGAGAGGTAGGTGCGCTCGGCGATCTCCTGGTTGCTCAGGCCCTGCGTGATCAGCGCGAGCACCTCGGACTCGCGCGCGCTCAGGCCCTGATCGCGGCCCGGCCAGTCCCCGTCCGGGCTCTCGACCTCCCCGGCGGAGTCCCGCGGCGCGACGGTCTCGCCACCGTGGACGGCCTCGATCGCCGACACGATCTCCTCGGCGGACAGGCCCTTGGACAGGTAGCCGGACGCGCCGCGGTCGATGGCCTTGCGGATCACCGACTCCTGGAGGGTCCAGCTGAAGATCACGACCCGGGCGTCGCTGTCACGCACCAGGTCCTCGAGGTCGACACCGTCGCCCTGGATCTGGCTGAAGGTGTCGTACAGGATCACGTCCACGTCGCTCAGCACGGGCATCCCGGAGTCGAGCTCCACCACGTTCACCCGGTCGTGGTGCGGCGCGAGCATGGCGGCGACACCGGCAACGACGATCTCGTAGTCGTTGACGATCGCCACCCTGATCGGCGCGCTCGACATGCCCGCAGTCTAGGTGTGACGCGCTCGACACGCGCGTCAATGCGAGGATTCCGGACCGATCGGGGATACAAAGGTGGTGGCCCCGCTTGGTATGAGCTCGCGGGGCCGATTACTTTCCCGGGTCCGCGAGGTACGCGTCGATCTCCCCCACGATCCGCGCCTTCACGTCGTCCTCGGCGAACGACGCGCGCACCGCCGTGCGCGCCAGCTCGGCCACGCCGGCCTGGTCGAGCTCGAGCAGGTCCGCGGCGATCTCGTACTCCCGGTTCAGCGACGTGCCGAACATCGGCGGGTCGTCGCTGTTCACCGTGACCGTCACACCCGCGTCGCGGAAGGCCCGGATCGGGTGCTCCTCCAGCGTGGGTACGGCGCGGGTCGCGATGTTCGACGACGGGCACACCTCCAGCGCGATGCCGGTGGCGGCCAGGTGGGCGAGCAGCTCGGGGTCCTGCGCGGAGGAGGTGCCGTGGCCGATCCGCTCGGCGCCCAGCAGCCGCAGCGAGTCCCAGACCGTCTCGGGGCCGGTGGTCTCCCCGGCGTGCGGCACGCTGTGCAACCCCGCGGCGAGCGCGGCCCGGAAGTGCGGCTCGAACTGCGCGCGGCCCACGCCGATCTCGGGCCCGCCGAGGCCGAAGCCGACCAGCGCGTCGGTGCGGTGGTGGAGCGCGTAATCGAGCGTGGCGTCGGCCGCCGGGACGCCCGACTCGCCGGGGATGTCGTAGATCCACCGCAGCACGAGGCCGAAGTCGCGCTCGACCGCGACCCGCGCGTCCTCGATCGCCTCGGTGTAGGCCTCGATCGGCATGCCCTTGTCGTCGGCGTCCGGCCGCACCGAGGTGTACGGCGTGCAGGTGAGCTCGGCGTACCGCAGGCCCTGACCGGTCGCCATCTCGCGGCCGATCTCGTGGGTCAGATAGCGGATGTCGTCCGGCGTGCGGATCAGGTCGACGACCGCGAGGTAGACCTCGATGAAGTGCGCGAAGTCGCGGAACGCGAAGAACCGGCGCAGCTCGTCGGGGTCGCTCGGCACCGTGCCCGGGTGGCGCGCGGCCAGCTCGGACACGATCCGGGGCGAGGCGGACCCGACGTGGTGGACGTGCAGCTCGGCCTTCGGGAGGCCGGCGATGAAGTCGGAGAGCGTCACGCCCCGGAGTGTGGCACCGACCTCACTGGAGCCGCGAAATGAGGTTGTCGGCCATGTCGTCGATGGTCCGGCCGTCCTGGAAGACCTCGCCGTCGAGAAGGACCGTCGGGGTGCCCTGCACACCCGCGTCGTCCGCGGCCCGGGTCGCGTCGGCGACCCACTGCTCGCCCTCCTCGCTCTCGATCGCGTCGCGCACATCGGCCTCGTCGGCGCCGGCCTCGACCGCGAGGTCGACCAGGTCGGCGTCGGACGGGAACGGGCCGGACTCGTCGGGCTGGTGGTCGAAGAGCAGGTCGTGGAACTCCTTCGCCACCTCGGGGCCGGACTGCTCGAGCACGATCGAGAAGGCACCGGCCGAGCGCTCGGAGTAGTCGCCCAACGAGCTCAGCAGGTTGAACGGGCGGTACTCGACCTGCACCTGGCCGTCCGCCGCGAGCTGCGCGAGGTCGTCGCGCGTCGCGCGCTCGAGCTCGCCGCAGTAGGGGCAGAGGAAGTCCTCGTAGATCACGACGGTGTGCGGGGCGTCGTCCGGCCCGATGGTCAGCCCGAACTCGCTGTTGGCGGCCGGAACCCGCTCCTCGTCGACCCCGCCACCGAAGACACTCTGGAGGACGAGCACGAGGGCGACGACGGCGGCCAGAGCGACGACGACGCCGCCGATCATCAGGCTCCGGCGGCGGCGCTCCTGGCGCTGCTGCTCCTCGAGGGCGGCGGTGGCCCGGGAGGCGCGGTCGGTGGCGCGGTTCTTCTTCGACATCACGGTCCTTCTGGTGCGGGACGCGCGAAGAGCCGTGCGTCCAGGGAGAGTCGGGTGGAGGGGAGCCAGGCGAGGAACAGGGAGACCAGCAGCAGGGCGGCGTCGCGGGCGATCTCCCACGGGTACTTCTCGGCGGCGTCGGGGTCGTAGCCCCCGCCGCCGAAGCAGCCGCAGTCGATGGTCATGCCGCGGGCCCAGACCGACGCGATGCCGACGATGAAGAGCGCGAAGAGCACGGCCGAGACCACCGCCGCACCGCGGGTCAGCAGCCCGAGGACCAGCATCGCGCCGAGGACCACCTCGACCACCGGCAACAGGTGGCCGACCGGCTGCGCGAGCGACCCGGGCAGCAGCTCGTAGGCCCGGACGGCGGCCACCGACTGGTCGGGCTCGAAGACCTTCGCGCCGCCGGCGTACAGCCAGACACCGCCGAGCACGAGACGTGCGACGAGTCCGGCCCACTCCTTCACGCCCCCGACCCTAGGGGCCCACCCTGAACCGTGACTGAGACGAGGGCCCCGACACCACCCGACTATGGTGACCTGCGTGAACGAGCGACTCGTCTGGATCGACTGCGAGATGACCGGGCTCGACCTCGGTGCCGACGCGCTGATCGAGGTCGCGGCCCTGGTCACCGACTTCGACCTGAACGTGCTCGGCGACGGCGTGGACCTGATCATCAGGCCGCCGGCCGAGGCGCTCGCGCAGATGAACGACTTCGTCCGCGAGATGCACCAGACCTCCGGCCTGCTCCACGAGCTCGACCTCGGCCTCTCCCTCGACGAGGCCGAGGAGCGGGTGCTCGCCTACATCAAGGAGCACTGCCCCGACGGCAGCCGGCCGCCGCTGGCCGGCAACACGGTCGCGACCGACCGGTCCTTCCTGGCCCGGGACATGCCGAACCTCGAGACGTTCCTGCACTACCGGATCGTCGACGTCTCCTCGATCAAGGAGCTCTCGCGACGGTGGTTCCCCCGGGCCTACTTCCAGGCGCCGGCCAAGCGCGGCAACCACCGCGCGCTCGCCGACATCCAGGAGAGCATCGAGGAGCTCCGCTACTACCGCGAGGCCGTCTTCGTGCCCTCCCCCGGACCGGAGAGCGAGGTCGCCCGGGCGATCGCGCTCAAGCACGGCGGATCGCTCACCGGCCTGACCGGTGAACCCGATTCCGCAGAACAGGACTGACTCCCCTACACTCGTCCCCGGTCCTCGGCCTCGGCCGGGTTCCGCATGGTGGGTATAGCTCAGCTGGTAGAGCGCTGCGTTGTGGTCGCAGATGTCGCGGGTTCGAGTCCCGTTACTCACCCCATGTCCCCGGGGCGTCCCCGGGCACCGTCGAGCCCCTGACCTCAGCGATGTGGTCAGGGGCTCGGTGCGTCGTAGGCCCCGCGCCCCGGCCACGCGCGCCACGAGGGATGGTCCAGCGCGGATTCTCTGACTATGGTCAGAGGATGGACGACACCGCCGTGCTGCGCCGCTTCAACCGGACCTACACCCAGCGCATCGGCGCACTCGACGAGTCGTTCCTGGGCACCGGCCGACCGCTCAACGTCTCCCGGCTGCTCTTCGAGATCGGCCCGGGAGGCGCGACCGTCCGCGACCTGCGCGACCGCCTCGACCTCGACTCCGGCTACCTCGCCCGGATGCTGCGACACCTCGGCGGCGACGGGCTGGTCGACGTGCACCCCGACCTCGCCGACCGGCGCCGCCGGGTCGCCACCCTGACCCCGGCGGGAGAGCGCGCGTGGCGCGAGCTGGACGAGCGGTCCGAGGAGCTCGCCGCCCGCCTGGTGGCACCGCTGACCGACCGCCAGCGCGCCCGGCTGACCGAGGCGCTCGGCACCGCCGACCTGCTCGTCCGCGCGGCCACCATCTCGCTGCACGAGGTCGACCCGTCCGAGCCGGTGGCCCGCGAGGCCGCCGGCCGGTACTTCGCCGAGCTCGACCAGCGGTTCCCGCACGGGTTCGACCCGGGCGAGCCCGACCACGAGGGCCGGTTCCTGCTGGCGACCAGCGCGGGCGCGCCGATCGCGTACGGCGGCGTACGGCCCCTGTCGGCGGGGACCGGGGAGATCAAGCGGATGTGGGTCGACGACGCGTGGCGCGGGGCCGGGCTGGGCTCCCGGATGCTGCGCGAGCTCGAGGCGCTGGCCGGGCGGCTCGGCCACCGCCGGGTCGTGCTCGACACGAACGGCGCGCTGGTGGAGGCGATCGCGATGTACGAGCGCGCCGGCTACACGCCGATCGAGCGGTACAACGACAACCCCTACGCGGAGGCCTGGTTCGAGAAGCGCCTCCGGTAGGCCGGGCGGCTCAGGATGATCAGGCATCCTCCGTCAGCAGGTCCCAGTCGGTGACGACCGGCGCGAGCTCGCCGGCCACCCAGAGCGGCAGCTGGTCGAGGTGATGCGGGTCGCGGGCGTCGCCCGCGGCCCCCAGCGGGACCACCCAGCCGCTCGCCCGGCGGTCGGCGAGGTCCCAGACGTAGCGGGCGACCGAGCCCCGCGAGCAGGCGTCGGTCAGGCCCGGCACCGAGCCCGTGCATCGCACGCAGTCGTTGTCGCCCGCCACCGGCAGCGGCGGCACCGGTGGTGGCTCGAGGCCGGTCGCCGCGACGCCGAAGGCGTGCACGGGCGCGATGACGTGGGTGGTGCCCCACGTCCCGGGGTGGCCCGCGGCGTCGTCGAGCGCGGCGCGCGCGAGCGCTCGCAGGTCGAGCCCGAACGGCGCACCGGCATCGAGCAGCGACTCCAGCGCACCGCCGATGCGCCCGGCCACGTCCAGCCAGGGCCGCAGCACCTGGTCCTCGACGATCGGCCGGGCCAGCGGCGCGAACACCGGCTCGGCGGCGATCCGCCGCGTGAAGGCCGCGCGCCAGGCGGCGAACGCGGCGGCGCCGTACGACGTCGCCTCCATCCGGCCGTCCCACGTGAGGACCGCGTCGCGCACGACCGCTCCGTCGGGTCCGGGCTCGACGCCGCGGAGGAACTCCTGGAACGCCGGCGCCGGCAGCAGCAGCGCGTCGTCGTGGATCGCGCGGAAGTCCTCGGTGGTGAGGCCGTCGCGGCCGTCGAGCAGCTGGTGGATGCGGGCCGCACGGTGCGGCGGCGCGAAGCCGGTGCCGATCGGGGCGCTCTCCGGCCCGCGGCGCTCGTTGGCGGTCACGACCTGGCCGCCGGGCGGTACGGCGTGCGCCGGCAGATCCGTCAGCCACCCGGTCCAGGCAGCCCCCGGGTCGGCGGCGTCGACGACGCCGTGGCGGTTGGCCTCGGCGCGGACCGGGACCCGACCGGCGACCCGGTAGCGGACGTCGCCCGCGCGGTCGGCCACCACCACGTTGTTGACCGGCTCGACCCACCCATCGAGGGCCCGCAGGACGTCGGCGGCGCTGCGGGCGCGCAGCAGCGGCAGGAACGCGTCGAAGCCGAGGTCCTCGAGCACCGCCGACGCCGCCCGCAGGCTGAGCCCGCGGCCCTCCTCGACCGACCCGTCGAAGACCGGGCCCCGGGCGGTCACGATCACCTCCACAACCTCGTCGCGCTGTCCGGCGACGGCGACGGTCTCGGTGTGCGCCGCCGCCGGCTCCCAGCCGTCGGGCCCCAGCGCCTCGACGCCGGTCGCGGTCCGGCGCAGCCGCTCGGCGTACACGTCCTGGCAGTCGGCCATCGCGTTCGTGATCGCCCACGCGACGTCGCCGGCGTGGGCGAAGTGCTGCACGCCCGGCACGCCGGGGAACGCGAACCCGGTCACGTCGAAGTCGTCGCAGCTGAGCCGCACCTGCTGGTAGACGCCGGGCGACTCGATCACCCGGTGCGGGTCGCCGCCGATCAGCGGGAAGCCGGACGCCGTCCGGTCGCCGCCGACCGCCCACGCGTTGCTGCCGCCCGCCGTCGGGCCCTCGTGCGAGAGCAGGCGGGCGTCCTCCCCGAGCACCTCACGCGCGCGGGCGGTCCAGAGCTTGCCCGGCAGGCTGGCGAAGAGCAGGTGCTGGGCGAGGAACACGGCCAGCGGCGTCCACGGCTCCCAGGCCTCGGCGTGAGCGCCGGTGCGCTCGAACTCCGGGCCGTCGGCGTGCCGCCCCGCGTTCACGCCCGCGACGTAGGCCGCGACGAACGCCCGGGTCTCCGGCCGGAGCCGGGCGTGGGCGCGGCGCGCCGTCTCCGCCAACCCGGTACGCCGGGCGAGCCGGTCCCACGGCAGCGCGGCCGCCCCGAGCAGCTCGGCGGTGGTGCCGGTCGCGCGGCGGCGCAGGAACTCCAGCTGCCACGCCCGGTCGCGCGCGGTGACTTCGCCCTGGCCGTGCGCGAGGTCGGACAGCGAGGTCGCCCGGACGTGCGGGACGCCGTACACGTCGCGGTGGATCCGGGCCATGCGAGGTGACCCTACTGACCGACGCCCCTGACCTACGCCGCCGTGAGCAGGGGCAGCCGGACGTGGAACGTGGTGCCCTGGCCCGGTGCGGACTCGACGGACATCGAGCCGCCGTGCTGCTCGATGATCGAGTGGGCGATCGAGAGGCCCAGGCCGCTGCCGGGGATGGCCTGCTGCTGGGCGAGCGAGGACCGGAAGAACCGGCTGAACAGCCGCTCCTGCTCCTCGCGCGGGATGCCGATGCCGTTGTCGGAGACGCTGATCACCGCCTCGGTGCCCTCGGTGCCGACCACGACCCCGACCTGGCCCCCCTCGGGCGTGAACTTCACGGCGTTCCCGACCAGGTTGATGACCACGCGCTCGAGCATGTCGCGGTCGCCGAGGAACGGGATCGGGTCGTCGGGCAGGTCGACGGTGAGTTCGAGCGCGCGCCGCTCCAGCGTCGGCGCGACCACGGTGGTGCCGGCCACGACGATCTTGCGCAGGTCGACCAGCCGGTCCGCGAAGCCGAGGCCCTCCTCCTGCACCCGCGAGAGCGTCAGCAGGTCGTCGATGAGCGAGAGCAGGCGGGTGCTGTTCGCACCGATCCGGCGCACGGCGTCGAGCGCCTCGGGCCCGAGCGGGCCGTAGGCGCCCTCGTCGAGCATCTCGGTGTACCCGAGGATGCTGGTGATCGGCGTCCGCAGCTCGTGGCTGACGCTCGACACGAACGCGTCCTTGACCTGGTCGACCTCCCGGAGCCGCTCCACGGCCTGCCGCTCGGTCGCGAGCGCCTCGACGAGCCGGCGCTCGGCCTCGATCCGCTCGGTGATGTCCTCCGAGGTGCTCACGTAGCCGATGGTGTTGCCGCGGTCGTCCTCGATCCGGTCGAGCGACATCGAGTGGCTGCGCTCCTCGCCGTCCTTGCGGACGAACTTCATGTCCACGGCGCCGTGGCCGATCAGCGCCGCGGCCACCGCCCCGAACTCGTCGGGTACGCCGAGCTCGCGGGCCTTGTCCGTGACCGACTGGTCGCTGTGCAGCCGCCGGGTCGTGGTGCCGATCATCTCCTCGGCGGTGTAGCCCAGCAGCCGCTGGGCCCCGGGGTTGAAGAGCGTCACCCCGCCCGCGTGGTCGGTGCCGATGATCGCGACGCCCGCGGCGCCGTTGACGATGTTCTGCACCAGGTCGCGCTCGGCGGCGGCCTGCCGGGCGGTCTCGATCTGCTCGCCGACGGTGAGCATCAGCGGCAGGGTGACCAGCGCGCACACGGTGCCGAAGGTGGCCAGCAGGATCCCCTGCACGTCGGTGGTGATGTGGAAGGACGGGCCGGCGTTCGCGAAGGGCCCGTAGCCCCAGGTGGTCATCGGGATCGCGCACGCGAGCACCGCCAGCAGTTGGGCCATGGACTCGTAGGGGCTGTCGCGCAGCGCGCCCCACACCAGGACCGGGATCAGCACGAACACCACGGACGGGAAGGACTCGGGCAGGAAGACGACCGGCGTGAGCACGACGATCAGCGCCCACTGGGCGAGCCGCTCGACCGGACCGGCCATCGGGGCGTGGTTCCGCACGGCGCAGAACAGGGGGACGATCGTCAGCTGGGCGACGAGGCTCGACGCGCCGATCGAGAGGGCGAGCAGGCCGGGGTCGCCCCACCCGGTCGCGAGGCTGGTCACCGCCGCGAACGCGCCGACCACGAGGGCGCCGGCAGCCACGGCGGCGAGGAAGCGGGCCAGGTCGACGCTGGTGCGCAGCGGCGCCCGCTCGTGCCTGCCCTGCGCGAGGATCCGCCAGGCCACCCAGGCCTCGGCGGCCAGGCCGAGGCCGAGGCCGAGCGCGACCCCGGGCGAGAACTCGCCGCTACCCCACAGCGAGCCGACCGCGATGAGCGCGATGACCGCCACCAGCGCGGCCGGCAGCACCGCCGCCAGCACCGCGGTCCGGGGGCTCGGGGCGAGCATAAGCACGGCCGTCGCGACGCCCACCGGCCAGATGCCGATGCCGTGCGAGCCCTCCGGGGTGGAGCTGGCCGCGAATACGCCGAAGCACGCCATGGCTGCGAGCAGGCCGACGACCTGCGCGACCCGTGACGCTCCCAACGTCCCCTCCTCCGGCTGCGTTGAGCCCATCTTGGCGGGCCCGGGCGCTGTTGCGCGTGCGACCTGCCGATGGGCTACTAGGTTGGGTCGGTGACTTCGGCGAGGAGCGAGTACGACGTGGTGGTGGTCGGCGGCGGCCACAACGGTCTGGTCGCGGCGGCCTACCTCGCCCGCGCCGGCCGCTCCGTGCTCGTCCTCGAGCGGCTCGACCTCCCCGGCGGCGCCGCCCGGCGGTCCCCGGAGGCAGCACTCCCGGAGTCGCTCGTCGCCGACCTGGGGCTCGACCTGACGCTGCAGCACCGGCCGGCGACCGACGAGCTCACCGCGGCCCTGCTCCCGACCCTGGTCCGGCCGCTGCCGCTCGAGCGGGACGTCAGGGCGCAGGTCGCGGACTGGGAGGAGCTGGCGACGAGCCCCACCGACCTCCACCGCCGCCTGCGAGCGAGCACGCCGGCAGTGCTGGGCGGCGGAGCGGCGGCGGTCGAGGCCCTCCACCGCGTCACCGGCGACGCCGGCGTCGAGGTGCTGACCGGCGCCGGTGTCAGCGCCGTCCGCGCCCGCGGCGACGGGGCCGAGGTGACCTGGCATGACGGCCTGGCGTTCCACACCGTGGCCGCCCGCCGCGTCCTCGCGAACGTCGCGCCGTGGGTGCTGTCGATCCTCCTCGGCGAGCCCGAGGACCCCGCGACCAAGCCCCGCTGGGACGGGGACGAGGAGCTGGCGCTGGAGGTCGAACGCGAGTTCGCGATGCCGGGCGGCCACTGGTTCCACGGCGACCTGGACTGGCCGTGGGCGCCGAACCGGGCCCGCCTGGACACCCCCGCCCAGCAGTGGGGCGTGCAGACCGACATCGACCCGGTGCTGCTCTGCGGATCCGGATCGCGCCGGGGCGGCGGCGTCACCGGTCTGGGCGGACACAGCGCCGCGCACGCCGTCCTGGACGGGCTGTGACGGACGGCCCCTCGATTTCGGGCTGGGGCCCCGCGCTGGTATCGTTCACGTCGCTTCAGAGCGTGCGCCATTAGCTCAATTGGCAGAGCAGCTGACTCTTAATCAGCGGGTTCGGGGTTCGAGTCCCTGATGGCGTACCACCCAGCGAGAGCCGGTCCGAGAGGACCGGCTCTCGCTGCGTTTCCGGCACGTTCCGAGCGCGCTTTCGATGAATTTCACCCCTTTGGGCGTAACGCCACGCTGGGCCCCCGCCACCGCCCCCAACAAGGATTGTCTCCATGTCCGGACGACCCACGCGCGTGGCCGTCGTCAGTCCTCAAGAGGTGCTCACCCAGGGGCTGACGGCGATGCTGGCGCAGTACTCGGGGCGGTCGATGGTGACCGAGGTGGAGCAGGCCGAGGTGGTCCTCTACGACGCCCTCGGCGTGTACGACGGCGACGGAGCGGACCTGACGCGGCTGGTGCGCCCGGGCGGCCCGATCGTCGTGGCGATCAGCCGGGACCTGCGTCCGGACCTCCGGGCTCGGGCGCTGGCGCTGGGTGCCCACTCGTGGGTCTCGATGAGCGTCCGCGCCGGTGAGCTCGTCGAGGCCGTCGAGGCCGCCGCCACGGGCCGCGACCTGCCGGGCCGCGTCGACCGGCTCGGTTCCGAGGTGTCGTTGACCCCGCGCGAGGTCGAGGTGCTGTCGCTGATCGCCCAGGGGCACAGCAACCTCGAGGTCGCCGACCGGCTCTACCTCTCGATCAACTCGGTCAAGACCTACATCCGCTCGGCGTACGCCAAGATCGGGGCCACCTCGCGCAGCCGCGCCGTGGCGTGGTGCCTCCAGAACGGCTTCGCCCCGCCGGAGGACTGACTCCCCGACTGATCTGGCCGGGTCCGGGTACCAGCGGGCATGGCCGTCGACACGGACACGGACGTCGAGTCCCCCACCGACCTTGATCACCGCTCCTGGCGCTACGTGCTGCGCAAGACCGTGCGCGAGTTCTCCAGCGACCAGTGCACCGACCTCGCCGCGGCGCTGACCTACTACGCCGTCCTCGCGGTCTTCCCCGCGATGATCGCGCTCACCTCGCTGCTCGGCCTGGTCGGGCAGGGAACCAACAGCGTCAAGACGCTCCTCGGCATCGTCGGCGACCTCGGCGGCGCTTCCCTGGTCGAGAGCGTGCGGGACCCGCTGCTCGAGATCGCCGGCTCCCAGCAGGCCGGGGTCGCGCTGGCGCTGGGCCTCCTCGGCGCGCTCTGGTCGGCGAGCGGGTACGTCGGGGCGTTCGGCCGAGCGATGAACCGAATCTACGAGATCCCGGAGGGGCGCCCGATCTGGAAGCTCCGCCCGATGATGCTGCTCCTCACGCTCGTGCTCGTGGTCCTCACCGCCGTCGTCCTGCTGGCCCTCGTCGTCACCGGCCCGGTCGCGGACTCGATCGGTGACGCCCTCGGCGTCGGCGGCGGCCTGAAGCTCGCGTGGGCGATCGCCAAGTGGCCGGTGCTGTTCCTCGTCGTCGTGCTGATCGTGGCGCTGCTCTACTACACCACCCCGAACGTCCAACAGCCCCGCTTCCGCTGGGTCGGCGTCGGCGCCCTGGTGGCCATCGTGACCTGGGCGGTCGCGTCGGCGGCGTTCGGGCTGTACGTCGCGAACTTCTCGTCCTACGACAAGACCTACGGCGCCCTCGGTGGCGTGATCGCCTTCCTGCTCTGGCTCTGGCTGACCAACCTGGCGCTGCTCTTCGGCGCCGAGCTGGACGCCGAGCTCGAGCGGGGACGCGAGCTCCAGTCGGGCATCCCGGCCGAGCGCAAGATCCAGCTCCCGCCCCGCGACACCCACAACATCGAGAAGGCCCGGCAGAAGGAGGAGGACGACGAGCGCACGGGTCGCCGGATCCGTCTCGACGCCCGCCGCCGCCTGTCCGGCGACCGGAAGGACTGACTCGTGACGCTGACGTCGCTCTGGCAGGACCGCAACCCGCACCCCGAGGCCCCGACGCCCGCCATCGACGGCGACTGGGACCTCGTGGTCGTCGGCGCCGGCATCACCGGCCTGACGACGGCCGGGCTGCTCGCCCGCGCCGGGAAGTCCGTGATCGTGCTCGAGGCCCACCGCGTCGGGTTCGGCGCCACCGGCCGGAGCACGGCCAAGGTGAGCCTGCTCCAGGGCACGCACTACTCGAAGATCTCCCGCCGGCACCCGGCCTCGGTGCTGCGGCAGTACGCCGAGGCGAACGCCGAGGGCCTCGCCTGGATCGCCCGCTTCTGCGCGGAGCACGGCGTGGACCACCAGCGCCGCCCGGCGTACACCTATGCCAACGGCGAGCAGGGCGCCGCGTCCGTGCGCGCCGAGCTCGAGGCCCTCCACAAGGCCGGCATCGAGGAGGCGACCTGGGTCGACGAGGTGCCGCTGCCGTTCGAGACGGCCGGAGCGGTCCGCCTCGACGACCAGCTCCAAGTGGACTCCCAGGCCCTGGCGCTCGCCCTCGCCGCCGACGCGCGCACGCACGGCGCGACCATCGCCGAGGGGATCCGGGTCAAGCAGGTGCACGGGCACGCCCCGTGCCGGGTCGAGACCGAGCACCTCGACGTCACGGCGCAGGCGGTCGTGATCGCCACGAACATGCCGATCCTGGACCGCGGCGCCTTCTTCGCCCGCGCCGAGCCCGCCCGCTCCTACGCCCTGGCCTTCCGGACCGGCGAGCAGGCGGTCGACGGGATGTACCTCTCCGCCGACCAGCCGAGCCGGTCGCTGCGCGGCGTCCCGGACCCCGCGGGCTCGCTGCTGCTCGTCGGCGGCGAAGGGCACAAGGTCGGCGCCGCGACGTCCGAGCGCGAGCACCTCGACCGGCTGCGGGAGTGGACGGCCGAGCACTACCCCGGCGCGGTCGAGACCCACGCCTGGTCCGCCCAGGACTACCTGCCCCACCACGCGCTCCCCTACGTCGGCCCGATCCTGCCCGGCGCGGACCACCTCCTCGTCGCGGGCGGCTACTCGAAGTGGGGCATGACGAACGGCGCCGCGGCCGGCCTCGCGCTCTCCGGCCGTCTGCTCGGCGGCCACCAGGAGTGGGCCTCGGCGTACGAGCCGTGGAGCTCCCGGGAGGTCAGCGGCCTCCCCGACAGCGTGCGGATCAACCTCCAGGTCGCCGTCGAGATGACCACCGGCTGGGCGCGCAAGCTGACCGGGAGCGACGACGCCCCGGTGTGCACCCACCTGGGCGGCGTACTCCGCCGCAACGACGCCGAGGACACCTGGGACTGCCCGCTCCACGGCTCCCGCTTCGGGCTCGACGGCGAGGTGCTCGAGGGCCCCGCGACGTGCGGCCTGCGGCGCGCCGCTGGCTGAACCGCTGGGATAGTCCCTGACGAAATGGGGGTCCGCACGGCGTGTCGCCCCCCACTCCGTCAGGGACTATCCCGCCGTAACCCCTTCTCGGCGAGTCTCGTTCGACCTGTATGGGAGCACGTCGAGCAGCACTCGTGATCACGGCCGTCGCGGTCGCCGTCCTGGGCCTGGGAGGGCCGGCGAACGCCCAGAAGTGGGCACGCGCCGACTCGGCCACGATCCACCCGGGCACGATGATGTACACGAAGGGTGCGCAGTGCACCGCGAACTTCGTGTTCACCGACGCCGCCGGCCGCGTCTACGTCGGGTACGCCGCCCACTGCGCCGGCAAGGGCGCGGCGACCGACACCGACGGGTGCTCGACCGACTCACTGCGGCTCGGCACGCCGGTGACGTTCCGCGAGGGCGGGAGCCTCGCCGACGGCGGCACGCGCGTCGGCCGGGGCAGGCTCGCCTACTCCTCGTGGCTGACCATGAAGGAGGTCGGCACGAGAAACGCGAACGCCTGCGCCTACAACGACCTCGCGCTCGTCCGCGTCCGCGCCGCCGACGTCGGGAAGGTCAATCCCTCGGTGCCGTTCTGGGGTGGTCCGACCGGGATCGACACCGACGGCACCGCCGCCGGCGACCGGGTCTGGACCTACGGCAACTCGAGCCTCCGCGCCGGCCTCGAGCCGCTGTCCCCCCACACCGGCTTCAGCCTCGGCGACATCGACGCCGACGGCGGCTGGTCGCACCCGGTCTACACCGTCTCCCCCGGCGTCCCCGGCGACTCCGGCTCGGGCTTCCTGTCCGACGACGGGTTGGCGATCGGCACCCTCTCGACCCTCGGTCTCGCACCGCTGCCGGCCTCGAACTACATCGGCGACCTCGCCCGCGAGCTCGCCTTCGCGCGGCAGCACTCCGGCATCAAGGGCTTGAGGCTGGTCAAGGGCACCGTGCCGTTCGACCCGGTCCTCTGACCGGCAGGGTCGCGGGCTGGGGTGCCGGAGCGTCAATTTCGGACGCCACTCTCAAGGAAACCTCAAGGTTCCCCCACGCTCGGTACACGGTTCGGTTGCATCCCGCCTCGAGGTGTCGACGACGTGGAACGGTTGTCCTACCGACCCCGTTCGACACCCGTTGGGAGCCCTCATGCGAGCCCGCCTCGTCACCGCCGTCACCGCCGCCGCCCTGGCGCTGGTCCCGGCGACCCTCGTCCTCGGCGCGGCCCCGGCGGTCGCCGGCGGCAGCTCCAGCGGCAGCCACGGCGGCAACAACGGCACGATCAAGATCGCGGGGTCCGACCCCGACGTGACCACCGCGAACGAGCCCCAGGTGGGCTGCACGTTCACGATCCGCTGGTTCAACTTCGACCGGGGATCGAACATCGTCTCCTCCGTCCGCTTCGCCTCGCAGTGGCCGACCGCGGCCGCCGCCATCTCGGTCACCGGCAAGCAGTTCGTGAACGTCGGCGGCGACGACGCACGCGGCGGCACCGACCTCGACGGCGAGGAGGAGTACACCCTCGCGTTCTCGGGCGCCGCTCCGCAGGCCAACCGGGGCTACCACGTGAAGGTCACCGTGGCGACGCCCGGTTCGAAGGGCAACGACACCAAGTCCAAGGTCCTCTGGGTCCAGCCGTGCGCCACCACGCCGGAGACGCCCCAGACCCCCGAGACCCCGCAGACGCCCGAGGTGCCGGAGACGCCCGAGACGCCCGAGACCCCCGAGGCACCGCAGACCCCCGAGACCCCGCAGACCCCCGGCGTCCCGGAGACCCCCGAGCTGGCGCCGTTCAACTGGGACTGGGAGTACCAGGACCCGACCTGCGCCGGCGTGACCGTGACCTACCCGTCGGACATCCCGGACGGCCAGGCCAACGACGTCAACGTCCGCGTCGAGACCGACCACGGCCAGCAGACGCTGAACTTCCACAACAACGAGGGCTTCTGGAGCGGCACGACGGCGTTCGACCTCGCCGCCCACCCGCAGTGGGCAGGGGCGTCCGAGTACCACATCACCTGGGTCCAGGTCGGCGGCACGAACTACCACTGGCAGGGCGACGTCGGCTGCCGGACGGTCGGCGACAGCATCGTCGCGATGACGGCTCTCGACTTCGACGGGGGCACCAAGGTCGTCGCGCAGGGCAAGCTGCTCACCCGGACCGTCACGGTCGAGCTGGCCGGGGGCGCCGACCTGCTGCTCAAGCAGCTCGTCCGCGGCTCCTGGTCGACGGTGAAGTCCTTCGCGATCCGGAACGACCGCGCCAAGGTGACCTTCCCGAAGCTCACCAAGCGCGGCACCTACAAGTTCCGCCTCGCGGTCGCCGGCTCGGAGGCCACCACGGGCGCCACCTCCGGCGTCCTCACCCTCAAGGTCCGCTGACCACGAACCGGCGCACCAGGTCCTGGCGGATCTGGGCGTCGGTCCAGGCGAACCGCACCCACTTCTCCCTCGAGAACAGCCGCGTCTGGTCCGAGGAGTACGGCGAGCGCGGGTTCTCGTACTGGCCGTAGGTCAGGATCGTGCGGGCGTCCACGCGCCCGCCGTCGAGGAACGAGATCGCCTGGATGTGCGAGGAGCCGTAGGTGATCGGCCGGTCGTGATCGGTGTTGGCCCGGGCCCACCGGGACGCCAGCGCGTTCGCGTTGCCGGCGGCGTCGCCCGTGCCGCCGCCGAGCGGGAGCGGCAGGGCGCCGCGGTCGCCCGCGACCTGGAGCTCGCCCCACGGCGCGTCGAACGGGACGCCACGCTCGCGCAGCGCCGCGATCGCGTCGGACATCGCCTGCACCACCTGCGGGTTGTCGGTGTTGAGGTCACGCGGGGTGTCCAGCGGGTCGGCCGGGTCGAACTGGGTCCGCCACACCGGGTCGGCCGCGTCGACCGGAAGTGAGCTCAGGCGGACCACGAACTCCTCGAAGATGTGCACGCCCACGGAGTCGGCGTCGGAGCGTCCGTCCCAGTCGTGCAGCACCTGGCAGGCCTCGGTCTCGCCCGTCGCCTGGCAGACGCTGTCGAGGGCGCCGCCCTCGCGCATCACCTCGGCGGCCATGACCCGGTTCGCGTGCTGGTGGCCGCGCAGGCTGGCCGGCGACTCCTTCTTCCCCGCCGCGAGCCGGTCCAGCACGTAGTGCGACACCACCCGGGTGCGCATGGTGCGGACGCACTGCTCGCAGCCGATGATCCCGGCGTACCCCTCGAGCGGCTGCTTCGGGTTGGGCAGCCAGTAGGAGTCGTTGGCGTTCATCACCCAGTCGCGGCGCACCTCGCTGGGCAGGTGGGACGGTCCGAAGATCCCGGGACGCTCGGCGTCCTCGTCGGTGCGCCATTCGCAGCTCGAGTCGGCGAAGGTGCCGTCGAGGCCGGGCAGGCCCGCGACCTGGTCCAGCACGCGCCCCACAGGGGTCATGCAGGTCTCCGCGAGGTCGTCGGGCACGTTCGGGACGACCGAGTGGTCGGCGTACAGGACGGCGCCGGCCCGGTCGGCCGCGGTCGTGTTCACCCACGGCATGCCGGCGGCGGCGTCCTGGCGGCGCAGCAGGTCGCGCACGCTGGTCGCCTTGCCCATCTCCAGGAAGGTGTCGATCGTGCGCAGGTGCTCGCCGTTGGCGTCGCGGATCGCCCAGACGCTGGTCGGGCTCCACGGCATGAGCGCCGCGGGGGCGTCGATCACGTAGCCCTGCGGGGTCCGGTAGAGGTCCTCGGTCACGGTGCCGAGCGAGCCGTCCTTCTTCCGCACCCGCACCTTCACGGTGTCGTGGATGAGCTCCCGCGGGCCGGCGTCGGTGGCGTAGGTCGTGCCGGGACCGGCGGTCCTGTACTCGTAGGGCGTGAAGCGGTACGCCGTCGAGACCGTGTGGCTCCACGCGACGTCCTTGTTCCACCCGATGTTGACGACCGGCGAGCCGACCAGCGAGGCGCCGGCGACGTCGTACTCGCCCGGGATCGTCAGGTGCTGCTGGGTGAAGTGGTAGCGCCCGCGCCACGGGAAGTGCGGGTTGCCGAGCACCATGCCGCGGCCGGTCGTGGTCGCGTCGCCGCCCACGGCGGTGGCGTTGGAGCCGAACGGCGCCTCGGGGTCGCGCCCGAGCGCCGTCAGCAGCGCGTCGCGGTCGACGTCGGCAGCCCGGACCGGGGCCTCGAGCCCCGGGTCGTCGGCCGACGGCGGCGCGGCGTCGACGATCTCCTTGACGAAGACGCCGGCGGAGGCGAGCAGGTTGGCCAGGTAGACCCCGTACCAGAGGTCGAGCGCGGTCACGTTCGGCTTCAGGTACGCCGCGCCGGCGCAGGCCGGGTCGGTGACCTTGTTGGTCCGCAGCCACTCGTTGGCGCCGGCGACGTAGCCCTTCACCATCTGGCGGGCCTCCCGGCCGGGGCCGCGGACCGGGTCCCTGAGCAGCTTCTCGACGACCCGGCGCTGGCGCAGGGACGCGACGAACGCGTCGACCTGGAGGTTGGACGCCTGGAGCGTGACCTGGTCGTTGTAGCGCTTCTTCGGCCCGAACCACCGCGAGCGCTCGCCGCGGGCGGTCACCACCGTGTCGGCCAGCGTGCAGATCGACGCGTCGGTGGCGGCGTACCCGGACCCGAAGCCCAGCGACCCGAAGTCGGACGCGGTGATGTGCGGGATCCCGTGCTTGGTGACCTCGATCGCCGCGCGGTACCGGTCGGGCCGGTCGGGCCGGGGGGCGGCGTCGGCCGTCGGCAGCGCGACGGCGGCGAACGGCAGGAGCGTGGCGGCGGCCGCCGCGGCGGTCAGGCGTCGGAGCATGCCCCCTCAACGGACGGGCCGGCGCCCGGGTTACTCGAGGCGTTACTCAGAAGTGTCGGCTCAGAGGTAGAGACCGGTGGCGCTGTCGCCCACCCGGTCGGCGGCGACCGCGTGCACGTCACGCTCGCGCATCACGATGTAGAGCTCGCCGGCGACCTCGACCTCGGCCCGGTCCTCGGAGTCGAAGAGCACCTTGTCGCCGACCTCGATCGTGCGGACGTGCGGGCCGGCCGCGACGACCTTCGACCAGGCCAGCCGGCGGGCGCCCATCGCGGCGGTCGCCGGGATCACGATGCCGCCGGAGGACCGGCGCTCGCCCGACTCGCGGTCCAGCTCGACCAGGATCCGGTCGTGGAGCATCTTGATGGGGGTCTTGTCGCCCATCGGTCAGCTGACGACCTTGCGGACCACGACGAAGAACCCGACGACGCCGACCACGACGCCCAGCGTCTTGAGGATGTTGTCGGTGCGGGGCTGACCGGTCTGCGAGTCGACGAAGTGCGCCTTGATGCTGCTCACCTCGCGCGACGCGATGGTCTTGGGGTGCACCCGGTAGAGGAGCTGGTCGATCGTGGCGGCCAGGTTCTCCCTGGTCTCCTCGATCTCACGCTCCAGAGCAGACAGCGACGGGTCCTGGCTCACGGGGTGACTCCTCGTTCTCGGCGACGGTTGAGGCTACCAACGCGCCGGCACCCCGGTCAGGGGTGGGGCATGGCCGTCCGCGGGTCGAACCCGAACGGGAGCTCCAGCCGGTGCTCCTTCATCAGCGCCTCGTCGGTCAGGACGTCGTAGGTCGTGCCGTCGGCGACCACGGTGCCGCCGCTCAGCACGACCGATCGGGGGCACAGCTCGAGGGCGTACGGCAGGTCGTGGGTGACCATCAGGACGGTCACGTCGAGGGAGCGCAGGATGTCGGCGAGCTCGCGCCGGCTGGCCGGGTCGAGGTTGGAGGACGGCTCGTCGAGCACGAGGATCTCGGGCTCCATGGCGAGCACGGTGGCCACCGCGACCCGGCGGCGCTGGCCGAAGGAGAGGTGGTGCGGGGGCCGGTCGACGTACTCCTCCATGCCGACCTGCTCCAGGGCGTGCAGGACCCGGCGGTCGAGCTCCTCGCCCCTGATCCCGAGGTTGGCCGGCCCGAAGGCGACGTCCGCGCGCACCGTGCCCATGAAGAGCTGGTCGTCGGGGTCCTGGAAGACGATCCCGACCCGCCGGCGGATCTCGGCCAGGTGGGCCTTCTCGACCGGCAGGCCGCTGACCGTGACGCTGCCCGCGCCGGCGGTGTGGATGCCGTTGAGGTGGAGCACGAGCGTGGTCTTGCCGGCGCCGTTGGGACCGAGCAGCGCGACCCGCTCGCCGCGGTGCACGTGCAGGTCGACGCCGAAGAGCGCCTGGTGGCCGTCGGGGTAGGCGTAGGCCAGGCCGCGCACGTCGAGGACGGGGGTGCTCACGGGTTCATCACCGGGGCATTCTCCCCGTGTAGCCGCGCGACAGCATCGCCAGGTGCACGCGCTCGCCGCGCTCGTAGGACCGGATGAACAGCGCGCCGGCCGAGCGGGCCAGCACCGGCCAGTGCCGCGGGTCGCGGGCCGAGAAGCCGCGGGACTCCCGGGCGACCTTCATCCGCTGCATCTCGCCGGTGACGACGTCGAGGTAGCGGACCATGAACGCCATGATCTGCACCAGCTGCTGCGGCATGCGCAGCCGCTCCAGGCCGAGCAGCAGGTCGTTCGGCTCGGTCGTCGCCGCGAGCGTGAGGCTGGCGACCACGCCGAGCGTGCCCTTGACCAGCAGCGCGATGCCGGCCTCGAGGCCGTGCTCGCTGACGCTGACGCCGAGGACCTCGGTCCGCGGGCCGGTCGCGACGAACGGCAGCAGCACCGCGAACACCACGAACGGGAGCTCCACGACCGTGCGCTTGAGCAGGTAGGTCGGCGGCACCCGGCTGACCCCGATGACGACACCGAGGAGGACGGCGTACGCCGCGAAGAGCGGGTAGGCATCGCGCGGCGTCGCCACCACGACGATCGCGAACGCCAACAGGGCCAGGATCTTCAGGTGCGCCGGGGCCCGGTGGACGGGCGAGTGCCCGTGGAAGTGCAGCTTGTGGCCGTGACCGGCGCCCACGCCGGGACTACCCGCCCTGCGGGTGCCGGCGGCGTACGGCGTAGGCGACGCCGCCCGCGATGCCGAGCACGACCAGGACGCCGACGACGCCGGTCAGGCTGCCGTAGTCGCCGAGGAGGCCGTCGCGCGGCTTCTCGGTGTGGGCGAAGCCCTGGTCCTCCGACACCTTGGTGAGCCCGTCGGGGTCACCGCTGGCGAACCGGCTGACGACGCCGGCGAGCAGCAGCGCGACGACCGCGATGCCGAGGACGAGCCACCTGGTCGGCACCCTGCTCGCGCCGCGGCTCACGCGGCCACCGCGTTCTTGATGACGAGCTCGCGCCGCGCGAGGACCGGGCGGGCGGCGTACACGAGGTCGGGCCGGGCGGCGACGATCGCGCCGACCGCCAGGCCGGTGATCACGCCCTCGCCGATGCCGATCAGCGTGTGCACGCCGAACATCGCGGTCACCAGCGTGTCGAGCGGGATCTGCGCCGTACCGCCGACGGCGTAGAGCAGCACGAACACCAGCGCGGCCGCCGGGACCGACACGAACGCCGCGATGCCCGCCTGGGCCGGCACCAGCGTGAGGCGCTTGGGCAGGACGAGCTGGAGCAGCCGGAAGACGACCCAGCCGACCAGGACGGTCGCGATCGCCATCAGCACGATGTTGGTGCCGAGCGCGGTGATGCCGCCGTCGGCGAAGAGCAGGGACTGCACGAGCAGCACGACGCTGACGCACAGGATCCCGGTCCACGGACCGACCAGCACCGCCGCCAGGGCGCCGCCCATGAGGTGTCCGCTGGTGCCGGCGCCGACCGGGAAGTTGAGCATCTGCACGGCGAAGATGAAGGCCGCGACCAGGCCGGCCATCGGCGCGGTCTTGTCGTCGAGCTCGGAGCGGGCCTTGACCAGCGCCACGCCCACCACCGCGACCGCGACCGCGCCGGTGACGGCGGAGGTCGGGGCGTCGAGGAAGCCGTCGGGGACGTGCATCTGCTCTCCTGCTCAGCAAGTAGGTTTTCCATGGAACCCGAGAACGTGCCCACCCTACGCTATTGCACATGACTTGCAACAAGGAGTCCGACCCGTGACCGAGCGCCTCTCCCCCGGCGACACCGCCCCCGAGTTCACCCTCACCGACGACACCGGCGCGGAGGTCGCGCTCAGCGACCTCCTCGGCCGCAAGGTGATCGTCTACTTCTACCCGGCCGCGATGACGCCGGGCTGCACCAAGCAGGCGTGCGACTTCACCGACACCCTGGACTCGTTCAAGGCCGAGGGCTACGAGGTCCTGGGCATCTCCCCCGACAAGCCGGAGAAGCTCGCGAAGTTCCGCGAGCGCGACCACCTGACGATCACGCTGCTCTCCGACCCCGACAAGCTCGTGATGAAGGAGTACGGCGCGTACGGCGAGAAGAAGCTCTACGGCAAGCTCGTCGAGGGCGTCATCCGCTCCACCGTCGTCGTCGACGAGGACGGCAAGGTCTTCCTCGCCCAGTACAACGTCAAGGCCACCGGCCACGTCGCCAAGCTCCGCAAGGACCTCAAGCTCAACCTGGCCGACGAGCAGCCCGGCAACGGCGCCTGACGCCCGCGTCCCGCCGAGTCGGCGCTGTCTCAGCTGAAACAGCGCCGACTCGGCGTTGCTGTAACACTGGCTCCCGCGCGCCCGTAGCCCAATTGGCAGAGGCACCAGGTTTAGGTCCTGGCCAGTGAGAGTTCGAGTCTCTCCGGGCGCACCGGTCGGCGATCTCCCACCACAAGGAGACCGGCGTCACTAGAGTCCGCGCATGGACTCCGCGCTCACCACCGTCGGGCTGCCGCTGGCGCTCGGCATCATCATGTTCGGCCTCGGGCTCTCGCTGACCCCGGACGACTTCCGACGGGTGGGCCGCGCACCGAAGGCGGTGGCCGTGGCGCTGGGGTGCCAGCTGATCGTGCTCCCGCTGATCTGCTTCGGGCTGGTCAAGGCGCTCGACCTGCCGGCGCTGCTCGCCGTGGGCATGATGCTGCTGGCGGCGTCGCCGGGCGGCACGAGCGCGAACCTGTTCAGCCACCTGTTCCGCGGCGACGTCGCGCTGAACGTCAGCCTCACCGCGATCAACTCGATCGTCGCGATCGTCACGCTGCCGATCATCACGAACGTCGCGATCAACCACTACGACCTGAACGACTCGGTCAGCCTCCAGTTCGTGAAGGTCCTCGAGGTGTTCGCGATCGTGCTGGTCCCGGTCGCCCTCGGCATGCTGGTCCGCGCCCGGGCGACCGCGTGGGCGCTGCGCATGGACAAGCCGGTGCGCATCGGGTCGGCGGTCATCCTGGCCGTCCTGGTGCTCGGCATCCTGCTCGACCAGGCCGAGAACGTCGGTGGCTACCTGGCCGACGTCGGCCTGGCAGCCGGCCTCTTCTGCGCGATCTCGCTCGTGCTCGGCTACTTCCTGCCGAAGGCGGCCGGCGTCAGGGACGAGCAGGCGATCGCGTCGTCGATGGAGATCGGCGTGCACAACGGCACGCTCGCGATCTACGTCGCCGTCGAGGTGCTCGACAACACCGAGATCTCGGTGCCGGCCGCGGTCTACTCGCTCTTCATGTTCGTCCTCGCCGCCCTCTGGGGCTACACGATCGCCAAGCGCCTGGCGCCGAAGCAGGCTCAGCCCGCCTGAGCCAGCAGGTGCGCCACGATCGGCGCCATCCGCCGCAGCGCCCAGCCCCGGTGGGAGATCGCGTCCTTGTCGGCGACCGACAGCTCGGCGGTGGTCAGGCCGGGTCGGTCATCGGCGACGAACAGCACGTCGTACCCGAACCCGCCGCTCCCCCGGCACTCGCGGATGACCCGGCCCGGCATCGTGCCGGACGCGCACTCCTCGCCGCCGGCGTGGACGAAGGCGACCGCGCACATGAAGTGGGCGGTACGCCGCTCGTCCGGGACGTCCTCGAGCTGGGCCAGCAGCAGCTGGTTGTTGCGGTCGTCCTGGCCCTCCTTCGAACCTTGCGGGGGCCCCGACCATCGCGCGGACAGTACGCCGGGCATGCCGTTCAGCGCGTCGACGCAGAGTCCGCTGTCGTCGGCCAGTGACGGCAGCCCGGTCGCCGCGTACCCGGCGCGGGCCTTGAGCAGCGCGTTGCCCTCGAACGTGGGCCGGTCCTCGACCGGCTCCTCGTAGCCGTCGACGTCGTCGATGCCGAGGACCTCGATCCCGGGGAGGCGCTCGCGGAGGATCCGCTCCATCTCCTCGATCTTCTTGCGGTTGCGCGAGGCGAGGAAGACCTGCGTCATGAGCCGATCGCCTGCCGCTGGAGCCGGGTCAGGTCGGCGCAGCCCTTCTCGGCCAGGCCGAGCAGCGCGTCGAGCTCGGCCCGGTCGAAGGCCGCGCCCTCGGCGGTGCCCTGGACCTCGACGAACTTGCCGTCGCCGGTCATCACCACGTTCATGTCGGTCTCGGCACGGACGTCCTCGACGTAGGGCAGGTCGAGGCGCGGGACGCCGTCGATGATGCCGACGCTGACCGCCGCGACCGAGCCGGTCAGCGGCTCGCCGGTGAGCGCGCCGGTCGAGCGCAGGTGCGCGACGGCGTCGGCCAGGGCGACGTACGCCCCGGTGATGGCGGCGGTGCGGGTGCCGCCGTCGGCCTGGAGCACGTCGCAGTCGAGCTGGATGGTGTTCTCGCCGAGCGCCTTGTAGTCGATGACCGCCCGCAGCGACCGGCCGATCAGCCGGCTGATCTCGTGGGTGCGCCCACCGATGCGGCCCTTGACCGACTCGCGGTCCGAGCGGGTGTTGGTGGACGCGGGGAGCATGGCGTACTCGGCCGTGACCCAGCCCAGCCCCGAGCCCTTGCGCCAGCGCGGCACGCCCTCGGACGCCGACGCCGCACAGAGCACGCGGGTGCGGCCGAACTCGATCAGGACCGACCCGGCGGCGTGGTCGAGCCAGTTGCGGGTGATCGTGATCGGGCGGAGCTCGTCGTCGGCCCTGCCGTCTTCCCGGGGCGCGTCCTGGCGTGCAGTCATGCCCCGACCCTAGCCGCGCGCTACTTCACCTCCGCGCGCAGCACGCGCCAGGTGCCGATCGCGAGCGGCAGGCCGAGCCAGAGCAGCCCGGAGACCACCAGCTGCGCCCAGTCCTCGCCGTCCGAGGACCAGTCCCAGATCGCCGTCTGCGCGCTCTGGAAGTCGATCCACGGCGCGACCGACCCGAACCAGCCGACCAGCGCGGCGCCGAGGACGAACAGCCCGGGCAGCACCCACTTGTAGACGAAGAACGCCACGATCGCGGCCGGCGTGTTGAGCAGCAGCGCGGCGAGCGCGAAGCCGCCGAGCATCGCCAGCACCTGGGTGATCAGGAAGGCCGCGAACTCCGTCCAGCCGAAGGTCCAGTCGGCGTTGCCCTCGATCAGGCCGAACAGCACGGTGCAGACGAACCCGATCGCGATCGACACGGCCACGGTGGCCAGCGTCAGCAGCACGCCCACGAGCGCCTTCGCCGCGATGACCAGCGGGCGCCGCGGCTCGAGGGCGAACGTGACCATCGCGGTCCGCTGGCTCCACTCGCTGGTGAGCACCATGATCCCGAGGACCGGCAGCAGGAACGAGGTCAGGAACGCCGCCACCCCGATGAAGTCCCCGAAGCTGATCGCCTCGTCCTGCGTGGTCACGACCGCGAGCACGATCACCTCCGCGGCCAGCACGACCAGGCCGATGATCGCCAGCAGCCAGAACCCGGAGCGGGTGTCGTAGGACTTGCGGAGCTCGGTGCGGACCAGGCGGTGGAAGGGCGTCCGCGGCGTCGCCGAGACGTCCAGCGTCATCGCGGACACCTCACTTCACCTCCGCTCGCAGCACCCGCCAGAACCCGATCACGAGCGGGACCACCAGCCAGAGGAAGCCGGACACCGCGAAGTGCGCCCAGTCCTGGCCGGACATGCCCCCGCCGTCGAACAGCGGGGCCTGCGCACTGGCGAAGTCGATCCACGGCCGCAGGTCGGAGAACCAGCCGATCAGGGTGGAGCCCAGCTCGAACAGTCCCGGCAGGACGAAGGAGTAGACCATGTAGAGCACGATCGCGGCGGGCGAGTTCAGCAGCAGCGCGGCGAACGCGAAGCCGGTCAGCATCCCGATCTCCTGGAGGATCACGAAGTACGCCGTCTGCTCGAGGCTCAGGTCCCACTCGCCGCCCAGGTCGGACATGCCGCCCAGGAGCGCGTTGCAGATCGCGGCGAGCGCGAGGGCGATGACGACCGCGGCGACGCCCAGCAGCAGGCCGACCACGAGCTTGGCGAGGATCACCCGCTGCCGGTTCGGCTCGAGGGAGAAGGTGACCATCGCGGTCCGCTGGCCCCACTCGCTGGTGAGCAGCAGGATGCCGATGACCGGCAGCAGCAGGGCGATGGAGAAGTTCGTCGAGGTGAGGAAGTCGTTGTAGGAGACCACGAGGTCCTGGGCCAGCACGACCGCGAGCTGGATGACCATGACGGCGCCGGTCAGGACCGCGGTCGCGAGCAGCAGCCAGAAGCCGGCCCGGGTGTCCCAGGTCTTGCGGAGCTCGGCCCTGACCAGGCGGGCGAACGGGGTGGGCGACGTACCCGAGATGTCCATCGTCGGGGGCGCGGTCGTGGTCACGAGACCGCCTCGCGCTGGGTCGCCGCGGTGAGCTCGAGGAACAGGTCCTCCAGACCGCCCTCGCCCGCGCGGAGGTCGGTGAGGACGACGCCCGCCTCCAGAGCGGTGCGGCCGACCTCGACCGGCTCGGCCTCGACGCGCAGGCCCTCGCCCGCGCTGGCGACGGTGATGCCCTTGGCGCCGAGCGCCGCGGACAGCGCCTGGTTGTCGAGTGCGGTGACGAGGGAGTGCACGCCGCCGGACGCCCCGGCGAGCAGCGTCTTCTTGTCGCCCTGCGCCACGATCCGGCCGTTGCCGATCAGGATCATCTCGTCGGCGATCTGCTCGACCTCGTGCAGCAGGTGGCTGGAGAGCAGGACGGTGCCGCCGCGCTCCGCGTAGCCGCGCAGCAGGCCGCGCATCCAGCGGATGTCGGCGGGGTCGAGGCCGTTGGCGGGCTCGTCGAGGATCAGCACGGAGGGGTCGCCGAGCAGGGCGTGCGCGATGCCGAGGCGCTGCTTCATGCCGAGGGAGTAGTTGCGCAGCCGGCGCTTCGCCTCGGGCTGCGTGAGCGAGACCAGCTCGAGCATCTCGTCCACGCGGGAGCGGGGCAGGCCCATGGTCGCGGCGCCGAGCTCGAGGATCTCGCGGCCGGTGCGGCCGGCGTGCTGCGCGGACGCGTCGAGGAGCACGCCCACGTGGCGGCCCGGGTTCGGGATGTCCTGGTAGAGGTGGCCGCCGATGGTCACCCGGCCCGACGTGGGCGGGGTGAGGCCGACCATCACGCGCATCGTGGTCGTCTTCCCGGCGCCGTTGGGGCCGAGGAAGCCGGTCACCCGCCCGGGCTGGCAGACGAAGCTGACGTTGTCGACGGCGGTGAAGGTGCCGTACTTCCTGGTGAGTCCCGCGACTTCGATCATGCCCCCACCCTGCCCGACGGGACGGGATCGGCGCAGCGGACCCGCGGATCGCTGCCGCGGAAGGTGCGTCAGATCTCGTAGACCGCGCCGGGCACCGCGAGCTCGGTCGGCCCGTCGTACGCCGCCTTCGCCTCGGCGAGCGCGTCCTGCGGGTCGAACCACGGCGGCACGTGCGTGAGGACGAGCCGCTTCACCCCGGCCCGGGCCGCGACCTCGCCCCCGTCGGCGCCGGTGAGGTGCAGGTCGGGCGGGTTGTCGTCCTGCGAGCGGAAGGACGCCTCGGCCAGGAACAGGTCGGCGTCGCGGGCGAGGTCGTCGAGCACCGGGGCCGGGCCGGTGTCGCCGGTGTAGGCGAGCGTCGCTCCCCCGGCCGCGATCCGCAGGCCGAACGCGTCGACGGGGTGCGCGACCTCCATCGGCGTGACCGCGAACGGGCCGATCTCGACCGGCCCGTCCCAGGTGCGGAAGTCGAACTCCTCGGTCATGCCCGGGTCGAGCGGCAGGTCGTAGGCCCGCGCCATCCGCTGCGCGGTGTCCGGCGGTCCCCACACCGGGATCAGCGGCTGGTGGCCGGTCGGGTGGTACTTCCGCATGACGTAGTAGCCGCAGAGGTCCAGGCAGTGGTCGGCGTGCAGGTGGCTGACCAGCACGGCGTCGATCGACAGCGGGTCGGCGTACCGGTGGAGCTGGCCGAGCGCGCCGTTGCCGAGATCGACGAGCACCCGCCAGGTGCGGCCGTCGGCGTCGTCCGCCTCGAGGAGGTAGCAGCTCGCCGGCGAGGTCGGACCGGGGTAGGAGCCCGAGCAGCCGACGATGGTCAGCCTCATCGGGGTGCTCACACCAGCCCCCCGACGAACTGGCGGGTGCCGGCCATCTCCGGGCCGAGGAACCGGCGGCCGATGGTCTCGAACTCCTCCGGCGAGCCGGTGGTGAGGAAGGTGTAGGTGGGCGTGCCGTCGGGGCGGAGCAGGTCGGCCTGCGTGAGCGTCCGGTAGACGTCCTTGGCGCACTCCTCCGCGCTGCTGATCAGCGTGACGTTGTCGCCCATGACGTAGGAGATGACGCCGGTGAGCAGCGGGTAGTGCGTGCAGCCGAGGATCAGCGTGTCGACGCCCTCGCTGGTCAGCGGGTCGAGGTACTCGTGGGCGAGGCCGATCAGCTCGTCGCCGCCGGTGACGCCGGCCTCGACGTAGTCGACGAACGCCGGGCAGGCGCGCGTGGACAGCCGCACGTGCGGCGCCGCGGCGAACGCGTCGTCGTAGGCGAGCGACTCGGCGGTGGCGCGGGTGCAGATCACGCCGATCCGGCCGGTGCGGCTGGCGGCGACCGCGCGCCTGGTGGCCGGGAGGATCACCTCGACCACCGGGACGTCGTACCGCTCCCGCGCGTCGCGGAGCATCGCGGCGCTGGCGGAGTTGCAGGCGATGACCAGCGCCTTGACCCCCTGCTCGACGAGATGGTCGAGGCATTCGAGCGCGTACTCGCGGACCTCGCCGATCGGCTTGGGGCCGTAGGGCTGCCGGGCGGTGTCGCCGACGTAGACGATCGACTCGTGCGGCAGCTGGTCGATGACGGATCGGGCGACGGTCAGGCCGCCGAACCCGGAGTCGAAGATGCCGATGGGGGCATCGGTCCCGGTCCCCGTCGCCGTCCCCGTCACAGTGCGCACAGCGGCAAGGCTAGGACGTCCCGCCCCCGGACGCATGGGCACGCGACCCACGTCACCAGAGACGGCGATCACTCCGGGTTATGTTGGAAGGGTGTTCACCGCCTTCCTCTCGGCCGTCGTCGCGCTCGCCACGCTGGTCCCCGCCGCGGTGGGCGAGCCGGCGCCCGAGTCCCACCCCGAGTCCCACCCCGAGTCCCACCCCGAGTCCCAGGTCGTCGCGATCTCCGTCGACGGGCTCAACGTCGACGCGATCCGCCGGCTCGGGCGCGCCGGAGCGCCGACCCTCCACCGGATGCTGGACGAGGGTGCGGGCACGCTCAACGGACGCACGGAGTACGAGCAGTCGGTCACGCTGCCCAACCACGCCAGCATGATGACCGGGCGCCGGATCACCGCGCGGTTCGGCGGACACGGCGTCACCTGGGACGACGACCGTCCCGGCACCACCGTGCAGCGCGCGGCCGGGCACGCGGTCGCGTCGGTGTTCTCGACGGTGCACCGGGCCGGCGGCGACACCGCGCTCTACTCCACCAAGGCGAAGTTCGCGCTCTACGAGCGGTCCTGGCCGCGGGCGATCGACACGTTCGTCACCCGGGAGAACCAGCGCCGACTGGTCGCCCTGGCCCGCGCCGACCTGCGCGACGGCGCGCCAGCCTTCACCTTCCTGCACGTCTCGCTGCCCGACCGGGCCGGGCACGCGCACGGCGGCCTGTCCCCGGAGTACCTCGCCGCCGTGCGGCGCACCGACACCCAGCTCGGCACCGTGCTGCGCGCCGTCGCCGGGAGAGATGTCACCGTGGTGCTGACCGCCGACCACGGCTTCTCCCCCGACGGGCTCAGCCACTCCGACCGCACCGATGCCGCGAACTACACGATCCCGTTCCTGGTGTGGGGCGCCGGCGTCGAGCCGGGCGACCTCTACGACCTCAACCCGGACTACCGGGACCCGGGCACCCGCCGTCCGTCGTACGCCCCGGACCGCCAGCCGGTCCGCAACGGCGACCTGGCCAACCTGGCCACCGGGCTGCTCGGTCTGGACCGCGTGCGCGGGAGCCGCTTCGGCTCGGCGCAAACGCTGGTCGTCGCCCCCTGACCGGGTGACAATCGCGGGATGACCGCCGAGGAGCAGCTCGAGATCCTGCGCCAGCGCATGGACAACGCCCAGCAGTTGGCCAACATGGGCGACTACGACTGGCACATCCCGACCGACACGAACCGGTGGTCCGACCAGCTCTACCGCATCTACGGCTACGAGCCGCAGGCCTTCGCGATGACCTACGAGCGGTTCATGGCCCTGGTCCACCCCGAGGACCGGGAGGTGATCCGGAGCATCCACCAGCACGCGTACGCCACCGGCGAGCCCTACGAGATGGTCGAGCGGATCGTGCGGCCGAACGGCGAGGTCCGCTACCTGCACTCCAACGGCCAGGTCATGATGGGTCCGGACGGCTCGCCGGAACGGATGCGCGGCACCTGCATCGACGTGACCGACCAGGTGCTGGCCGAGCGGGAGCGCGAGGCCGCGGCGGTCGCGCTCCACGAGCAGGAACTGCGGCGCCGTCAGACCGTCGAGATCAACGACAACATCGTGCAGGGGCTGACCGCCGCGTTGTATGCCCTCGAGCTCGGCGAGGCCGAGAGCTGCCGCTCCTACCTCGACGCCACGCTGGCGGCCGCGCGGTCGATGATGGAGCCGGACGCCGACCTGGTGCGGACGGAGCCGGCGTCGCTGGACCAGCGCGGCCGGGGTTTCGACTGCTGACCGCCCGGAACCCGCGCTACGCCCAGAGCTGGCCCTCGAGGCGGTCCTCCGCCTCGTCGACCGTGCCCTCGTAGGCACCGGTCGAGAGGTACTTCCAGCCGGCGTCGGCGACCACGAACGCGATGTCGGCGCTCTCGCCCGCCTTGATCGCCTTGGCGGCCTGGCCGAGCGCGGCGTGCAGGATCGCGCCGGTCGAGATGCCGGCGAAGATGCCCTCGAGCTCGAGCAGCTCGCGCACCCGGCGGACGGCGTCGCGCGGGCCGACCGAGAAGCGGCTGTCGATCAGCGCGGCGTCGTACAGCTCGGGCACGAAGCCCTCGTCGAGGTTGCGCAGGCCGTAGACGAGCTCGCCGTACCGGGGCTCGGCGGCGACGATGCGCACGTCCGGCTTCGCGGACCGGAAGTACCGCGAGACGCCCATGAGCGTGCCGGTGGTGCCGAGGCCCGCGACGAAGTGGGTGATCGACGGCAGGTCGGCGAGCAACTCGGGGCCGGTGCCCTCCTCGTGCGCGAGGGCGTTGGCGGCGTTGCCGTACTGGTAGAGCATCACCCAGTCGGGGTGCTCCGCCGCGACCTGCTTGGCCACGCGGACGGCCTCGTTGGAGCCGCCGGCGGCCGGCGAGGAGACGATCTCGGCGCCCCACATGCGCAGCAGCTGGCGCCGCTCCTCGGAGGTGTTCTCGGGCATCACGCAGACGATCCGGTAGCCCTTGAGCTTCGCGGCCATGGCCAGCGAGATGCCGGTGTTGCCCGACGTCGGCTCGAGGATCGTGCAGCCGGGCCGGAGCGTGCCGTCCTTCTCCGCCTCCTCGATCATCCGGAGGGCCGGGCGGTCCTTGATCGAGCCGGTGGGGTTGCGGTCCTCGAGCTTCGCCCAGAGGCGTACGTCGGGCGACGGCGACAGCCTCGGCAGCCCGACCAGTGGCGTGCCGCCGACCGAGGCGAGGAGGTTGTCGTAGCGGGTCATGGCCCGGTCAGCTCAGCGTGCGCCGCCGGCGACCGCCGGCAGGACGACGACCTGGTCGCCGTCGCTGAGCTCCGCCTCGAGGCCGCCGATGAAGCGGACGTCCTCGTCGTTGACGTAGACGTTCACGAACCGCCGCAGGTCACCGTTCTCGATGAGGCGGTCCTTGATGCCCGGGTGGTTGGACTCCAGGTCGTCGATCAGCGCGCTCAGGCTGGCGCCCTCACCGTTGACGGCCTTCTCGCCGCCGGTGTAGGTGCGCAGGATAGTCGGGATCCGGACCTCGATGGCCATGTCTCTTGCTCCTCAGTTTGCGGGCAGCTCATCGACCACGGTGACCTCTTCCTCGGTCACTTCGCCGTCGACGATCCTGTACGACCTGAACTCCACGGGGCCCTCGTTATTCCCGTGCTCGCGTGTGCTGACCAGCACGTAGTGGGCGTTGGGCTCCATCGCCAGGCCGATGTCGGTGCGGCTCGGGTACGCCTCGGTCGCGGTGTGCGAGTGGTAGATGACCACCGGCTCCTCGTCGTTCTGGTCCATCTCCTTGTAGAGCTGGAGCAGGTCGGTCGAGTCGAACTCGTAGAACGTCGGGCTGCCGGCGGCGTTCACCATCTCCACGAACCGCGTCGGGCGGTCGCTGCCCTCGGGCCCGGCGACGATCCCGCAGGCCTCGTCCGGGTGGTCCCTCCTGGCGTGCGCGACGATGGCGTCGTAGGTCGCGCGGTCGATGGTCAGCACGCGTGGTCACCGCCCAGGGATCGGCGAGGGCGGCCCGTGCTCCGGGTGCGTGCATCGCAAGGCGCCGGAGCGAAGCCGTACCGGCTCGTCCCGCGAGCGACGGCAACGCCGCGAGGTGCGTGCCCGGGGCGCGGGACGCGCGACGAGCTCTGGGTGGTGTCCACGTCCCTAGGTTACGAGGGCGCGGGACGGAACCGCGCCGCGGTCTCACCTGCGAGGACGTCGTCGATCCGCTCGCGCAGCCAGCGGGTCATCGGCGGCAGGCCGTCGACCGGCCACCACCGCACGTCGAGGTTCTCGTCGTCGTTGACGCGCGCCTCGCCGCTGACCCAGGTGCAGGCGAAGGTGAGGTCGAGGTAGACGCCGAGGTCGCCGTTGCCGTGCACGACCCGGGGGCTGGCGCCGACCGAGGCGAGCCGGTCGACCGTGACGACGACGCCGGTCTCCTCGAGCGCCTCGCGGGCGGCGCCGACCGCGGGCTCCTCCCCCGGGTCGAGGATGCCGGTGACCGGCGCCCACTCGCCGTTGTCGGCGCGCCGCGTGAGCAGGATCTCGTCCCCGCGCCGTACGACGGCGGTGACGGCGGGCAGCCAGAGCTCGGTGGAGCCGACGAGAGCGCGCAGCTCCGCGACGAAGGGCGGGATCGGCATCAGTCGCCCCTCATGAGCTCAACGCACCGACGAGGGTCTCCTGGAGGTAGCCGACCCACTCGTAGATGTCGTGCGCCTGGGCGCGCGGGTCGTCGTCGGGCAGCGAGTGCCAGTAGGCCTCGTCGCCGTCCTCGATCTCGAGCCGGGTGGCGAGCGCGAGCCGCAGGTCGGTGAAGGACCGCATCCAGGTCTCGGCGGTCGCGTCGTCGAGCTCGACGTCGATCATGAGCCCGTCCTCGGTGAGCTCGCGCGGGAGCCCGGCGTCCTCCAGGCCGTCGATGATCGTGATCGCCGCCGCGGCCTTGCCGTCGCGCAGCGAGCCCTCGGTGAACCGTCGGAACTCGGCCGCCGCCTCCTCGTCGCGGGGGTACGCCGTCGGGAACAGCCGCGCCAGCACCGGGTCCTCCGGCTCCTGGGTGGGGCCGGAGAAGTCCAGCATCGCCTCGAGCGGGTCCGCGGTGTCGTTCGGGACCGCCGCCTCGTTGCGCAGCAGCTCGACCAGCTGGCCCGCGAGCGAGCGCAGCAGGTCGGCCTCGAAGCCGGTGAAGTTCGCGATGATCAGCTTGCTCCGCCGGTGCCGGTGGAAAGCACTCATCTCTGGCAACTCACGTCAGTCAGTCCTGCTTGTCCATGGTCGCCCAGAGTCCGTACTCGTGCATCGCCTGCACGTCGCGCTCCATCTCCTCGCGCGTGCCCGAGCTGACAACCGACTTGCCGTCCTCGTGGACCTCCATCATCAGCTTCTCGGCCTTCGACTTGTCGTAGCCGAAGTACTTCTGGAAGACGTAGGTGACGTAGGACATGAGGTTGACCGGGTCGTTCCACACGATGGTCACCCAGGGCTTCGCCGTCTGGACGGTCTCATCGGGGGTGGTGGTCGGTTCGACCTCGACGGGCGCGGTCACGATGCCCATGTTGGCACACTGACCCACGTGACTCCCCCCGTGACACCATCGACGGCGCTGCTCACCGACCACTACGAGCTGACCATGCTCCAGGCCGCGCTGCGCTCGGGCGCCGCGCACCGCAGATCGGTGTTCGAGCTGTTCCCGCGGCGGCTCCCCGAGGGCCGGCGGTACGGCGTCGTGGCCGGCGTCGGGCGGGCGCTCGACGCGATCGAGGCGTTCCGCTTCGGCCCGGCCGAGCTGGCCGTGCTGGAGGACGTCGTCGACGGGCCGACGCTCGAGTGGCTGGCGGCGCGCCGCTTCTCGGGCGACGTGTGGGGCTACGCCGAGGGCGAGGCCTACTTCCCGCACTCGCCGCTGATGATCGTCGAGGCGTCGTTCGCGGAGGCGGTGCTGCTGGAGACGCTGCTGCTCTCGATCTACAACCACGACTCGGCGATCGCGTCGGCGGCGTCGCGGATGACGCTGGCCGCCGGCGACCGGCCGTGCATCGAGATGGGGTCGCGGCGCACCCACGAGGAGGCGGCGGTGGCGGCCGCGCGGGCGGCGTACGTCGCGGGCTTCGCGACGTCGTCGAACCTCGCCGCGCGGGAGCGGTACGGCGTGCCGACGACCGGCACCAGCGCCCACTCGTTCACGCTGCTGCACGACACCGAGACCGACGCGTTCCGCGCGCAGGTCGACTCGCTCGGGGTGGGCACGACGCTGCTCGTGGACACCTACGACGTCGAGGCCGCCGTGCGCGCCGGCATCGAGGTCGCGGGCACCTCGCTCGGCGCCGTCCGGCTCGACTCCGGCGACCTGGCCGTGCAGGCGTTCCAGGTGCGGGCGCTGCTGGACTCGCTCGGCGCGACGTCGACGCGGATCATCGTGACCAGCGACCTCGACGAGTACGCGATCGCCGCGCTCGCCGCCGCCCCGGTCGACGGGTACGGCGTCGGCACCCAGCTCGTGACGGGCAGCGGCCATCCCACGTGCGGGTTCGTCTACAAGCTGGTCGCGCGCGAGGGCGACGCCGGCGAGATGGTGTCGGTCGCGAAGCGCAGCGTCGACAAGGCCTCGGTCGGTGGCCGCAAGTACGCGCTGCGGCGCCGGTCCGCCGCCGGGATCGCCGAGGCCGAGGTGATCGGCATCGGCGCGCCGCCGGTCGACGACGGCGACGACCGTCCGCTGCTGGTGCCGCTGGTGCGCGCGGGCGAGGTGGTCGGGCGCGAGCCGCTCGACGCGGCGCGGGAGCGGCACCTGGACGCGCGGGCGGAGCTGCCGGTGGAGATCCAGCAGATGTCCCGCGGGGAGGCCGTGATCCCGACCGTTACGGTGTGAGCATGACGCGCGCGCTGCTGGTGGTCGACGTCCAGAACGACTTCTGCGAGGGCGGGTCGCTGCCCGTTGCCGGCGGCGCCGCCGTCGCGGCCGACATCCACACGCTGCTCACCGCGTGGGTCGAGAAGGGGCCCGACGCCCCGGCGTACTCCCACGTGGTGGCGACCAAGGACCACCACGTCGCGCCGGGATCGCACTGGTCCGACGAGCCGGACTACGAGCACTCGTGGCCGGTGCACTGCGAGGTCGGCACCGACGGCGAGGCGTTCCACCCCAACCTCGACCCGCAGCCGTTCGACGCGATCTTCCTCAAGGGCGAGCACGAGGCGGCGTACTCCGGCTTCCAGGGGAAGTCGATCGAGGGCGTGCCGCTCGCGGACTGGCTGCGCGCGCACGGGGTGGACGCGGTCGACGTCTGCGGGATCGCGACCGACTACTGCGTGCGGCAGACCGCGCTCGACGCCGCGAAGTTGGGCTTCCCGACGCGGCTGCTGCTGCCGCTCTGCGCCGGCGTCGCGCCGGAGACGTCCGCGGCGGCGGTGGACGAGATGGCGGCCGCCGGGGTCGTCGTTGAGTGAGCTGCTGGAGTCGTACGCCGACGGCGTGCTGACCCTGACGTTCCACCGGCCGGAGGCGCTCAACGCGGTGACGCCGTCGATGATGACGGGGCTGGCGTCGACGCTGGAGGGCGTGAGCGCTCGCCCGGAGGTCCGGGTGGTGGTCATCACCGGGACCGGCGCCGGCTTCAGCGCCGGCGCCGACACGGCCACGCTGCGGCTCGCGCCCTCGCATCCGGTCGAGACGATGGACGGCGCCAACCGCGTCATCCGCGCGGTCGTCTCGTGCCCGGTGCCCGTGCTCGCGGCGGTCAACGGCATCGCCGCCGGCGTCGCCTGCTCGGCCGCCCTGGCCTCCGACATCATCGTCGCCGCGGAGTCGGCCGCCTTCCTGCTGCCGTTCTCGCGCATCGGCCTGATGACCGACGGCGGCTCCTCCGCCTCGGTCGCCGCCTCGATCGGCCGCGCCCGGGCGATGCGGCTCGCGCTGCTGGGCGAGCCCCTGCCGGCCGCGGAGGCGCTGTCGGCCGGCCTCGTCACGCACGTCGCCCCGGACGCCTCCTTCGAGGAGCTCGTGGCCCGGCTGTCGCGCCGCCTGGCCGCCGGCCCTCCGCTCGCCCTCGCCGGCATCAAGAAGGCCATCAACGCCGCCACGCTCCCCCACCTCGAGGCCGCCCTCGACCGCGAGCACTCCGGCCAGCGGGCCCTCTTCACCACCGCCGACTTCACCGAGGGCCTCGACGCGTTCGCCGAGTCCCGCAAGCCGGTGTTCCGCGGCGAGTGAGCCGGTCGCCGTCCCGCATGTAACGCGGGGTTAGACCTTCTGTGATCCCGTTCGAACGGGGTCACCAGTGTGCGTAACCCCGCGTTACAGCGGTCGTCCGGCTCAGCGCCGGCGACGCCGGATGACGTACGGCGCGAGGTCGTCGATCGAGTCGCCGAACCGAGCGTTCGTGTCGCGGATGTCTCGCAGCAACCACTCCTGCGTGGCGGACCACCGCCCCGGCTGGACGTCTGCCCAGACCACGCGCGACATGCCGAGCTTGAACCCGCACACCCAGTCCTGGCGCCTCTTCTCCTCCCAGACGACCTCGTCCGGGGAGCGTGCGGCGAACCCCCCGGCTTCGACCCGGCGGTACTTGTGACGCCCGTCGAACTCGATCAGGTGTCGCCCGACGCGGAAATCGACCCAGGCGACCCGACCGCGGTCCTGCAGGCCGAACTGCGGGTGCACCAACCCGACACCGAGCTGCTTCAGCATCAGGAGCGTGAGGTCTTCGCCCGGGTTCTCACATCGCGGGTCGGCCCACTCGGCGGCCAGGCGCGGAACGGTGACATGTGGCCAGTGGCGCATCGGCTCCACGGCCGCCCGGAGAGCCCGGATCGACACCCCCGCCCTGAGCGCGGAGTTGGCGGCCACGATCGCGTGCCGGAGTCCGTGCTCCCGGCCGATGTCGGCGACGGTCCGAGGGATGTCGAGCACCGGGTGCTCGTCGACGAACACGATGTGATCGGTCGCGACCGGAGCCTTGTGGTGCTTGACCCCGTGCCTGGTGCGGCCGCCGAGAGCCCCGATCCGCGTCACGTGCACCAGCCGGGGCGTCGCCTCGAGGATCGGCAGGCCGTGGAGGTACGCCGCGGAGTCGTGGCTCAGGAAGTGCGGGAGTCGCATGGTCAGGGTCGCCGCCCAGACCTCGAGTCGAGGGCGCCCGACGTACGGATCGAGCGACTCCCAATGGGCACGGGTCGTGTAGACCCCGCGCCGGACGACGACCCACTCCCGACTCCGCACCAACGCGGCCACCTGCTGGACGGTCATGCCGGCCGCAAGCGCCTGCCGTCGCAGGATCAGCCCGTGTTGACGGGCCATGTGATGGGCGAACCGGGACTGCATGGTCCGACCATTCCCCCGGCCGGGCGCCTCCCACCCACCTCCGTCGCCACCTGTGGACAACGGCTGTAACGCGGGGTTGGACCTTCTGTGATCCCGTTCGAGCAGGGTTCCCAGTGGACCTAACCCCGCGTTACATCCGGAAGGCGCACTCAGCTGACGGTGATCGGCTCTCCGCCGGAGACCAGCCGCCAGTCGACGGAGGCGAAGTCGGTGGGGTCGATGGTGCCGTGCGCGGTGACCCAGTCGATGAGCAGCTGGCGGATCTCGTTCTGCCGGTTGTAGACGACCGGGGCGGCGGACACGGCCGGGAAGCCGCCGCCGCCGGACTGGCGGTAGTTGTTGACCGCCAGCACGAACTGGTCGGCTTCGCCCACCGCGACACCGCCGTAGGACAGCCCGAGGATGCGCGAGCCGACCGGCTGGGAGATGTCGATGTCGTAGGTCAGCGGCGCGTCGAGTCCGGCGACGGAGTCGAAGTTGTAGTCCGGGGTGCCGTTGGGAGCGGTGGTCGTGACGGCGTTCGTCACCTGGCTCATCGTGAACGGGCCGGGGCCGGAGACCTGCTTGAAGTAGCGGGCCGAGTACTCCAGGTACGCCTTCACGTCCGCGCCCGAGACCTGCACGCCGAGCAGCGTGTTGTCGTAGATGTAGAGACCCGCGACGTCGCGGACGGTCACCTCGCCGGCGGGGAACGACGCCGCGCGGTTGAACGGCGCGGCGATCGAGAGCACGGGCAGCGACGCGGCGTCACCACTCAGACCAGCGCGCACCGCGTCGGCCTGGACGAAGTTCACGAAGTCGATGATCGGGACGTCCTCGACGACCGCGCGGGCCGCCGACATCGCCGCGGCCGAGGTTCCGATGACCGAGTTGACGTAGCTGATGACGGTGTCGTGCTGCGACTGCACGGCGGCCGCGATCTTCGGGTCGGCGGCGACGGTGTTCGAGTTCAACACCTGCGAGCCGGACGCCACGAGGGTCCACCGGCGTCGCCCGTGCTTGGTGTAGGTCTCCTGCACGATCAGGTCCATCAGCGCGACCCGCATGCCCCAGTACGCAGGCTCGCACAGCAGCACCTGCTGCCCGGTCCTCTTGTTGCGCACGAACTGCTGGGCGATCTCCTTGTGCGCGTGGCCGACGAGGATCGCGTCGACGTGCGGAACCTCCTGCGCCACGAGCGACGCCGCGTTCTCGGGGTACGGCAGCGCGTCGCCGTACGACGAGGAGGTGTCCGCGCCGGAGTGGGCCGCGATCACCACGAGGTCGCAGCCGCGCCTCTTCAGCTCCGGCACGAACTTCTTCGCCTGCTCGACGAGCCCGGGGAACTCCATGCGACCGTCGACGTTGGCCTTGTCCCAGATCGCGATGCCCGGGTTGGTGAGCCCGAGCATGCCGACGCGGAGGGTGCGGCCGCGGCCCACCCGGAAGGTCTTGATGACGTACGGCTTGAACGCCGGCCGCTTGGTCGCGGGGTCGACGGCGTTGGCGCCGAGGAGCGGGAAGTTCAGCTGCTCCTCGAAGGTCCGCAGCGTGTCGAGCCCGTAGTTGAACTCGTGGTTGCCGAGCGCGGCAGCGTCGTACCGGACCAGGTTCATCGCGTTGGCCATCGGGTGCGTGGCACCTTCGGTGATCGGGTCGATCTTGGCGTAGTAGTACGCGAGCGGCGTGCCCTGGATGGTGTCGCCGGCGTCGAGGGTGAGGATCGGCTCGCCGCGCCGCTCCTTGCGCATCGCCTTGATGAGGGTCGCGGCCTTGGCGAGCCCGATGTCGTCGTGGGCGGCGTTGTCGAACTCCGCGTTCTTGAAGTAGTCCCAGTTGTAGACGTTGCCGTGCAGGTCGGTCGTGCCGAGCACGGTGAGCCGCACGCGGTTGCCCGGCTTCTGGGAGTTGTACTCACCGCCGTACGACGGGGCGGCGAAACCGGAGGCCGCGAGGGCGGCACCTCCGGTGAGTCCGGTGGCGAGCACGGAGCGGCGAGACGGCATGGCAGTGGACACGACAGTTCCTCCCGAGATGTGACCTGGCGGCACGATGTTGTATCCCGGAACCCGCACCCGCGACAAGGGTCCGGTCAGCACCAATTCTCCGCCAGCGTCCTGATCACCGTCAGGTTGCGGTTGGTGGCGACGCCGAGCTCCTTCTCGACGACGGCGTTGGTCAGCCGCGCCTCGTGGTAGTTCTCGCCGAGGAGCAGGTGCACCGCGCGGCCGCCGACGCGGGCGACCTCCTCGGCCGACGACCGCTCCTCGATCGCCGCGATCGCGGACGCCGTCGGCGGCGACTTCAGCAGCGAGACGTAGTGCCGGCCGCCGTGGCCGAAGGTCGCGGCCTCCGCCGCGATCGCGCGCAGCTCGTCGGGGGTGAACACGATCGTCGGCACCTCGAAGCCGCGGTCGGCCAGGAACGCCTCCTCGAGCGTGGCCTCGATCCTCGCGCGCGACCGCAGAGTCGTCTGGAAGCGGACGTTGCCGGTGTTGATGCAGGTCTCCACCGCGGTGAACCCGGCGCCCTCGACGGCCGCCACGATCGCGTCCTTCGGGAACTTCCGCTTCGCGCCCAGGTTGATCGCGCGCAGGAACGCCAGGTACGTCGCCATGGCCACATCCTGCCCGAGCCGGCGGGCGACAACGCCCCGGCTGCCACTGGCGGCCGGGGCGTCGCTCCCTCCCAGAAGGGAGACCGTGGGGCGCAGGCTCAGAGGTTCCCGCGCGCGTCCTGCTCGCGCTCGATGGCCTCGAACAGCGCCTTGAAGTTGCCCTTGCCGAAGCCGAGCGAGCCGTGCCGCTCGATCAGCTCGAAGAACACCGTCGGTCGGTCGCCGAGCGGCCTGGTGAAGATCTGGAGCAGGTAGCCGTCCTCGTCGCGGTCGACGAGGATCGCCCGCTTCTGGAGCTCCTCGATCGGCACCCGCACGTTGCCGATGCGCGCGCGGAGCTCGGGGTCCTCGTAGTAGGAGTCCGGGGTCGGGAGGAACTCCACGCCGTTGGCCCGGAGCGCGTCGACCGAGGCCAGGATGTCGTTGGTCGCGACCGCGAGGTGCTGGGCGCCGGCGCCGCGGTAGAACTCGAGGTACTCGTCGATCTGCGACCTCTTCTTGGCGATCGCCGGCTCGTTCAGCGGGAACTTCACCCGGTGGTTGCCCGACGCGACGACCTTCGACATCAGCGCGGAGTAGTCGGTGGCGATGTCGTCGCCGATGAACTCGGCCATGTTCGTGAAGCCCATGACCCGGTTGTAGAAGTCGACCCACTCGTCCATGTGGCCGAGCTCGACGTTCCCGACGATGTGGTCGAGGGCCTGGAACAGCCGCTTCGGCTCGCCGTCGCGCTTGTGCCAGGTGCTCTCCCTCGCGACGTAGCCGGGCAGGTAGGGGCCGTCGTAGCGGCTGCGGTCGACGAGCGTGTGGATGGTCTCGCCGTACGTCGCGATCGCGGCGATCCGGACGGTGCCGTGCTCGTCGGTGACGTCCTCGGGCTCGCGGACGACCGTCGCGCCCGCACCGCGGGCCTGCGCGATGCACCGGTCGACGTCGGGCACCTCGAGCGCGATGTCCACCACGCCGTCGCCGTGGCGGCGGTGGTGGTCGGCCAGCGGACTGTCCGGATCGACCGCGCCGTTGACGACGAACTTGATCGAGCCCGAGCGCAGCACGAACGACTTGTGGTCCCGGTTGCCGTTCTCGGGACCGGAGTAGGCGAGCAGCTCCATGCCCCAGGCGGACTGGTAGTAGTGCGCCGCCTGGGTGGCGTTGCCGACCACGAAGACGATCGCGTCCCAGCCGGTCACCGGGAAGACGTCCCGCTCCGCGTCGTACTCCACCAGACCCACGAGCTCCTTGAGCTGTTCGAGGGTCAGGTCCGCCTTGAGCTCGTCGGGTGTCAGCGTCATGCCCGGAGCCTGGCGTCGTGCGACACTCTGTGCAACCGTACGGCGAAACGCTGTGCAACCTGTCCAATGATGGAGGCCGACATGGACGCCCTCGACGGCAGATTGATCGAGCTCTTCGCCGCCGACCCCCGCATCGGCGTCCTCGAGGCGTCCCGGCGGCTCGGCGTCGCCCGCGGGACCGCCCAGGCGCGGCTGGACAAGCTCAGCGCCTCCGGCGTGATCACGGGCTGGGGGCCGGACCTCTCCCCCGAGGCGCTGGGCTACCCGGTGACGGCGTTCCTCACCCTGGAGATCCGCCAGGAGACCAGCCAGGGCGGCCACGACGTCGTCGGCACCCACCTCGCCGCGATCCCGGAGGTCCTCGAGGCGCACACGATCACCGGCGCCGGCGACATGTGGGCGCGCGTGGTGGCGCGTTCGAACGCCGACCTCCAGCGGGTCATCGACCTCGTGCTCGAGCACCCGGCGATCGTGCGGTCCTCGACGGTGATCGCGCTGGCCACCCAGGTGCCCTACCGGGTGCGGCCGCTGGCCCGGCGCGCGATCAGCGGCTGACGGCGGCCCGCTGGCAGGGCCGACACACGCCGAACAGCTCGACCGAGTGGCTCACCTCGTCGTAGCCGTTGTCGGCCGCCACCTTGCTCGCCCACTTCTCGACGGCCGGCCCCTCGATCTCGACGGTACGGCCGCACCGCCGGCAGACCAGGTGGTGGTGGTGCGTCCGGCTGCACAGGCGGTACGCCGCCTCGCCCGCGTCGGACTGCACCTGGTCCACCTCGCCACCCTCGACCAGCGCCTGGAGCGCCCGGTAGACGGTCGCGAGCCCGACCTTCTCGCCACGGTCGCGCAGGGCGGCGTGGATGTCCTGCGCACTGCGGAAGCCGTCGGACGCGGCGAGCTCGGCGAGCAGCGCCCGGCGCTGGCGGGTGCTCCGCTGGCGCGGCGCCGAGACCGGGGCGGAGTCCGGGGTGGGGGACGGCATGCCCCCACCGTAGTGGCGTCACCCGCGCGTCTCGTGGATGGCCATCACCGCTCCTCGCGGAAGGTCACGTGTCGTCGTACCCGCGGGTCGAACTTGCGGAGCTCGAGCCGGTCGGGGTCGTTGCGCCGACTCTTACGGGTGACGTAGGTGTAGCCCGTGCCGGCCGTCGACCGCAGCTTCACGATCGGCCGGACGCCGCTGGTCCGCCCGGCCATCAGACCCTCCCGCCGCGCCGGAGGATGTCGGCCACGACGGCGCGCTTGCGCTGGACGTTGACGTCGAACCGGCGGTTCGTGCGCCGGCGTCCCGTCACCTGACACGTGCGTGACATGCGTGAGCTCCTTCGTCATACTGAGAACGATTCTCATTCTATCAAAGGAGTGTCGATGAAGGAGCTCATGAGGACCCCCGTCGTGCTGCTGACCGGCGTCGGTCGCGAGGCGATGACGGCCGCGATGGTGGGGATGCAGTTCGACCTCCCGGCCGCCGTCGCCGTCCGGCACCACATCGACGTCGAGCGCAGCGTGCTGCAGCGGGTCGTCAGCGACGTGACCGGGGTCGTGGAGCACGTCGAGATCGACCTCGAGCACGCGTGCGTGACCTGCGCCGTCCGGGAGGACGTGGTGCCGACCCTGGAGCGGCTGGCCCGCAGCGGCCGCTGGCGCTCGATCGTCGCCCACCTGCCGATCGGCGCCGAGGCCCGCCAGGTCTGCGGCGTGCTCGCCCGGGACACGCGCCTCGCGCGGCATCTCCGGGTCACCGGCGTCGTGACCGCCGTCGACGGGCCGGGCGTCGTGGACGACCTCCTCGGCGACGACCTGCTGGCCGAGCGCGGCGACCACAGCTCGGAGGAGGACCGGCGCGGCGTCGGTGAGGTCGCTGCCGCGATGGTCGAGTACGCCGACGTCGTGGTCACCGACGGGACCGCGGAGCCGGACGGTGTCGAGCTGCTCGTGGCCCTCGCGCGACCGGACGCCACGATCGTCCGCGGGGTCGAGCACCTCGACGCCGCCGCCCTCCTCGCGGGCATCCACGACCACGAGCGCACGAGCGCGTGGACCGATGCGGTGCGCTCGACGCCGCTCCCCCGGGCGGGCTGGGACCACGTCTGGCGTCGCGAGCTCGTCTCCCCCCTGCCGTTCCACCCGGAGCGGCTGCTCGGCGACCTCGCGCGGCTCGGCGGCGGGCGGCACCGGTCCCGCGGCTGCTTCTGGCTTCCCACACGTCCGGACCGGGTCGTCGCCTGGGACGGCGCCGGCGGCCAGCTCAGCATCGGCAACGGCGAGCCCTGGGGCACGCGACCGCCGCTGACCCGGCTGGTGCTGACCGGCGTGGGGACGCCTCCGGCCGGCCTCGCCGACGCGTTCGGCTCGATGCTGCTCACGCCGGACGAGGCGGCCGCCCGTGGGAGCTGGCGTACGGCGGAGGACGGCTTCGAGCCCTGGCTGGGCCCGATCCGGAGGGCTGCATGAAGGTCCGCCCGGGCTGAGCACGCCGATGGGCCGGACACCCGAGCAGCTCGGGTGTCCGGCCCATCGCACGCGTGGAGGCGATCAGTCGCCGGCGACGGCCTTCTTGAACGCCGCGCCCGCCTTGAACGCCGGAGCGGTGGTCGCCGCGATCGCGATCTCCTCACCGGTCTGCGGGTTGCGGCCCGTCCGTGCGGAGCGCTCCCGCGCCTCGAACGTGCCGAAGCCCGGCAGCGTGACCTTGTCACCCGATGCCACGGCGTCGGTGATCGCCGTCAGCACGGCGTCGAGGACCGCGTCGGACTGCGCTCCGCTGAGGCCGGTCTTCTCGGCCACGGCGTTGCTCAGCTGGGACTTGTTCATCTGGTCTCCTAGGTTGTCCGTTCGAGTGCACGTACGATCCTACGCCGACCGATAATCGTTTTCATTATCTTCTCGGCGCGACTGCGCGAGTCCTAGGACAGCCGGGCCGCGACCTCGGCCGCGGCGGCCAGCACGTGCGGGGCGATCTCGTCCACGTCGATGTCGGCGAGGGTGACGATGCCGACGCTGGCCGAGAGGCCATCGACCCCGCGCACCGGGGCGGCCAGACCGCGGGCTCCGGGCTGGAGCTCGCCGGTGGTGATCGCGTACGAGGTCGCCTGAGGTCCCCCCCGTGAGTCGACTGTGGTGACGGCCGTGGGCGGCTGACGCCCCAGGAGGATCGCCCGGCCGGCGGCACCCCGGTCCAGCGGGTGGCGGGCCCCGACCCGGTAGCCGACGTGGAAGTCGGTCCACGAGGGTTCGACCACCGCGAGCGCCAGCGCCTCCTCGCCGTCGGCGACCGTCAGGTGCGCGGTGCAGCCGACGGTCTCGGCGAGGTCGCGCAGGACCGGGACCGCGAGGTCGCGGACGACGGGCTGCACGGCCGAGGCGAGGTGCAGGACGCCGAGCCCGACGTGCAGGCGGCCGCGGGTGTCGCGACGGACGAGTGCGTGCTGCTCCAGGGTGCTGACCAGGCGGTAGACGACCGTGCGGTTGACCTCGAGCCGGGACGCGAGCTCGGTGACGGTCAGCCCGTCGGAGGACGACGCGAGCACGTCGAGGACACGCAGTCCCCGATCGAGCGTCTGCGAGGTCTCGGCGGGCATCGCTCCACCCTAGGGCCGATCAGGAGGTCTTGCGCAGGGCCCACTCGCGGAGACGGTCGATCCGGGCGTGCAGCTGCTCGGCCGTGGCGACCGCCGCCGCCGGCCCGCCGCACTCCTTGCGGAGCGCCGCGTGGGTGATGCCGTGGGCCTGGCCGGTGCGGTGGTGCCACGCGGCGACGAGGCCGTTCAGCTCCCGCCGGAGCACGGCGAGCTGCTCGTGCGTCGACAGCTCGACGAGCGCGTCCGCGGCCTCCTCGGAGCGGGCGCGGCTCGCCTTCTGCTTCTTCGCCCGCTCGCTCTGCCGCGAGTGCAGCAGGTCGCGCACCTGGTCGGGGTCGAGCAGGCCCGGGATGCCGAGGAAGTCCATCTCCTCCTCCGAGCCCACGTGCACCTCGCCCGAGTGGCCGAACTCGCCGCCGTCGAACAGCACCCGGTCGAACCGCGCCTCCGAGCCCAGGGCTTCGAAGTTCCCCAGCAGGTCGTCGGAGGCGCCCTCGCCGGCGTTCGCCTGCGCGAGCAGCTCGTTCTCGGCGGCGAAGACGTCGTCCTCGTTCGAGACCCTCCGGCCGAGCACGTGGTCGCGCTGGACCTCCATCTCGGAGGCGAAGCCGAGCAGGCTCGGCACCGACGGCAGGAAGACCGACGCGGTCTCGCCGCGGGTCCGGGCGCGCACGAAGCGGCCGACGGCCTGGGCGAAGAACAGCGGCGTCGAGGTGGTCGTGGCGTAGACGCCTACGGCCAGGCGCGGGACGTCGACGCCCTCGGACACCATGCGGACCGCGACCATCCAGCGCTGGTCGCCCTCGCTGAACGCGGAGATCTTCTTCGACGCCGCCTTCTCGTCGGAGAGGACGACGGTCGCGGGCTCGCCGGCGATCTGCCGGAGGAGCTTGGCGTAGGCGCGTGCGGACTCCTGGTCGGTGGCGATCACCAGGCCGCCGGCGTCGGGCACGTGGCGGCGCACCTCGTCGAGGCGCATGTCGGCCGCGGCGAGCACCGACGGGATCCACGACCCCTTCGGGTCGAGCGCGGTGCGCAGCGCCTGGGAGGTCATGTCCTTGGTGAGCGGCTCGCCCAGCCGTGCGGCGATCTCGTCGCCGGCGCGCGTGCGCCACTGCATCTCGCCGGAGTAGGCCATGAACAGCACCGGCCGGACGACGTGGTCGGCGAGCGCGTGGGAGTAGCCGTAGGCGTAGTCCGCGACCGAGCGCGGGACCCCGTCGTCGCCGGGGGCGTAGGTGACGAACGGGATCGGGTTGACGTCGGAGCGGAACGGCGTACCCGTCAGCGCCAGCCGGCGGGTCGCGGGCTCGAACGCCTCCCGGACGCCCTCGCCCCACGACAGCGCGTCACCGGCGTGGTGCACCTCGTCGAGGATGACGAGCGTCTTGAACCGCTCGGTGCGGATCCGCATCGCGAGCGGGTTCACCGCGACACCCGCATAGGTCACCGCGATGCCGACGTAGTCGCCGGAGGTCTTGCCCTTGCCGGCGGCGTACGTCGGGTCGATCGGGATGCCTGCCCGCGCGGCCGCCTCGGCCCACTGGAGCTTGAGGTGCTCGGTCGGCGCGACGATCGTGACCCGGTCGACGATCCGGCGGCCCAGCAGCTCGGCCGCGACCGAGAGCGCGAACGTGGTCTTGCCGGCGCCCGGCGTCGCGACCGCGAGGAAGTCGCGCGGGCTCTCGTCGAAGTACTTCTTCATGGCAGCCGCCTGCCACGCACGCAGTGAGGTCGCCGTCCCCCAGGCGGCGCGCTCCGGCCAGGCCGGAGTGAGTGCGTTGGGCTGAGGGTCGGCTTCGGGCCGGCCCGTCACTCGTTCGAGCCCGAGTCGTCGTTCAGGGACTCCCAGACTTCCTTGCACTCGGGGCAGACCGGGAACTTCTCCGGGGCGCGGCTCGGCACCCAGACCTTCCCGCAGAGGGCGACCACGGGGGTGCCCATCACCATCGCCTCGGTGAGCTTGTCCTTCTCCACGTAGTGGGAGAACCGCTCGTGGTCACCGTCGTCGGTCGGGACGGTACGGCGGTCCTCACGGACGTCCGTGTCTGTCGAGAAGCCGATGGTGGTCACAGGCCCAAGGGTACGTCACGAAACCTCCTCGACCGGCGGCCCCCGAGGGCCATCTTCTTCCGGTCGTGGGCACCGGCTGGTCGGCTCGGGCCCGGCCCGCCGCTGATTCATCACGGTAGGCAGGCGAGTCGGCACTCCCCTCGGCATACCCACCGCGGGGAGTGCGGATTCATGTGCCTACCGTGATGAATCGGCAGGCCACGAGCGGCGCGACCGACCTAGTTCAGGTCGGGATCAGCCGGCCGCGTCGAGTGCCAGGCCAGCTCCCCGGGCTGCCGCCGCAGCACGTCGCGCCACAGCTCGCTCGGGTCCAGCCGGAAGACGTCGGGGAGCTGGGCCGGCACGACGTACCAGCTGCCCTCCTCGATCTCGCCGAGGAGCTGGGCGGCGCCCCAGCCGGCGTAGCCCGCGAAGATGCGGACGCCCTCGAGGCTGCCCTCGAGCAGCTCGACGGGGGTGTCGAGGTCGACCAGGCCGAGCCGTCCCTCGACGGCGCGGAAGCCCACGGGCACGTCGTCCTCGGCGCGCAGCGTGGCGACCGCGAGCGCGCCCTCGGTGCTCACCGGGCCACCACGGAAGAGGACCTCGGGCTCGGCGACCACGTCCCCCCAGTCGGCGAGCACGTCGGAGACGGGGATGCCGGAGGGCCGGTTGAGCACGACCCCGAGCGCCCCCTGGTCGTCGACGTCGAGCAGCAGCACGACGGCGTCGACGAAGTTCGGGTCCAGGAGCGCAGGCGTCGCCACCAGGAGCATCCCGGCCCGCGCCTCGGTCATGCCCCCATCATGCGACAACCCCGGGCCCGGCGCCGCGGGGAGGGAGGGATGCGCCGGGGCCGGGGTTGCCGGGAGGGGACGATCAGGCGGCCAGGACGGCCTTGAGCCGGGCCAGCAGCCGGGGCTGCTCGGCGCGGCGGGCGCCGGGCCGGCGCACCGGGCGGTACGTCGCGCGGGCCTCGGCCTCGATGGCCGCACCCACCCGCACCGCGGTGTCGTCGGGGGCGCTGACCCGGCCGGCCATCATGGCCAGCAGGATCCGCTCCTTGGCGGCGGACGTGGCCATCGCGTCGGCGGTGGCGGCGTCCCGGGGCTCGGCGCGCTCGTGGTCGAGGATCGCGAGGACGCCGGGGAGCTCGTCGGCGGTGGCGTGCCAGGCGGCGACGACCGCGCTCTCGAGGTCCATCGGCTGGTTGACCAGCTCACGCTCGATCCGGCCCGCGAGCCGGGTGTGCCACCGCAGCTGGAGGGCGCCGAGCAGCTCGAGGTCGTCCTCGAACACGTCGGCGACGCCGGGGACGTCGAGCGGCAGCAGGCCGTCGCGGCGCTCGTCGGCCGCGGCGATGACGTCACGGAGGATCTCTCCGCGGGAGTGGAAGGACGTCCAGGTCATGGGTGTGCTCCTTCGGGGGCGGGACTCACGTACTCTGAGTACGTACCCAGAGTACGTACACGTACTCTCGGTATGCAACGCCGGCCCCGGTGATCCCGATCACCCGTACCGACAGTCGGTATTAGGCTGCCGGGACTATGAGCAAGTCGACGGTCTCCAAGCTCAAGCCGTTGGTCCCCGGCGTGGTTCCGGGGACGAGCCGCCGTCAGCAGTACTCCGCCTCGACCAAGCGCGCGCTCGTCGACGTCGCCGAGGAACTGTTCACCGAGAGCGGGTACGCCGCCACCTCGCTCGACGCGATCGTCGCCGGCGCCCGGGTCACCAAGGGCGCGCTCTACCACCACTTCAGCGGCAAGCAGGCGCTGTTCGAAGCCGTCTTCGAACGGGTCGAGGACGGCGCCGCCCGGGCCATCCAGCGAGCGCTCAAGGGCCACCGGGACCCGTGGCAGAAGGCCACCGCCGGCCTGCGCGCGTTCCTCACCGTCGTCCAGGAGCCGCGCTACCGCCGGATCGTGATCCAGGAGGGCCCGTCGGTCCTCGGCTACGAGCGGTTCCGCGAGCAGGAGGAGCGCTCGACGTTCGCGAACGTCCTCGAGATCGTGAAGTCCGTCCTCGCCGCCGGCGGCTGGGAGCTCGACGAGGACCTCCAGCAGACCTTCGCCCGGATCTTCTTCGGGGCGATGTCCTCGGCCGGCGAGTCGGTCTCGGGCGCGGAGGACCCCGAGGTGGCGGCCGCCCACGTGGAGACCGCCATCGGGTTCATCCTCTCCGGCTTCCGGGCCCTGGCCGAGAACGGCACCGAGATCACCGGGCCTACCGGCGGGGACGTCACTTCTGGAACGTGACGTTCCCGTTCGCGGCCGGCACCAGCTCGATCCACACGTGGCCGGCCGGGACCTTCAGCTCGCCCGCCTTGGTCGACAGGGAGAGCGGCTGGTCGAGGCCGCCCTTCTGCCACGTGCCGCGCACCAGGCGGCCGTCGTGGAAGATCATCGCCTGGCCCTTGCCCTCGAGCTTGGTCTCGGGGACCGGGTTGCCCGCCGGGTCGCGGTAGCCCGCGTCGCCGACCTGGACCCGCAGCACCAGCACGGTGTCGGCCGGGAACTCGTCGCCGTCGGCGGCGTAGCTGTTCTCGTTGACGTAGTGGTCGCCCGCGAAGGTCCAGTTCGTGGTGTGGCCGCCACCGAAGGACGCCGCGATCGTCTTGGCCGGCTGGCCCTGCGGCAGGTCCTCCTCGGTGCCCCAGGGGAGGTAGTCGGCCGGGCGGGCCGCCTCCTGCTCGGCCTCCTGCGCGACCGTGGTGAGGTCGGCGAAGACGTTGTACGGCGCGCTGCGCGAGCTGTCGCGCGAGATCCCCGCGGCACCCTCGGCGAAGAAGTCGATGCCGGCGCCCTTGATCCGGCTGATCGTCACTCCGGCGGCACCGCTGGTCACGACGTCGGCGTCGACCGGGGCGACGATGCCGATGTCGCTGGCCCGCATCGAGCGGACCGGGCCGACCTCCGTCGGCAGGTCGGAGTGGTAGAACGCCGCGAGCCGGGTCAGACCACCCTCCACGAGCTCCTCCACGACCAGGTCGGCCGAGCCGAGCCCGATCTGCGGGGCACTGGAGGCGGTGTTGTCCATCTTGGTGACCAGCACCGGATAGGTCTGCGCGGAGTTCGCGTCGCCCTCGACCGGGAGGCCGGTCATCGGCCAGGTCGAGGCGAGCTCGTCGGCGCCCGCGACCTCCTGGGCGGCCGGCGCGCCGTCGCCCGCCGGCTCGTCGTCTCCCCCGCATCCGGCGAGCAGCAGGCTCGCGGTCACGAGGAGGGCAGTGGTCAGAGGGGCACGGCGCACGAGATCGCTCCGTTTCGTGATTCTCAAGTGATTCGGTCGACTTCCAGTGTGCAGGGGCGACCGCCCCAGGTGGGGAGGCGCGCCCGCGAGGGTGAGACTCAGCCGAGCTTGGCTCCGCCGTCGACGTACAGCGTCTGCCCGGTGATGTACGACGCCTCGTCGCTGCACAGGAACGCGGCGGCGGCCGCGATGTCCTCGGGGTAGCCGACGCGGCGGACGGGGTTGGCCTCGGCGTTCATCTTCCGGAAGTCGTCGACGTCGAGCTTCAGGCGCGCGGCCGTGGCGTCGGTCATCTCTGTGGCGATGAAGCCGGGGGCGATGGCGTTGGCGTTGATGCCGAACGGGCCGAGCTCGATGCCCAGCGTCCGGGTGAAGCCCTGGATGCCCATCTTCGCGGCGGAGTAGTTGGCCTGGCCGCGGTTGCCGAGGGCGGACACGCTGGAGAGGTTCAGGATCTTGCCGTACTTCTGCGCGACGAAGTGCTTCTGGGCCGCCCGGGTCATGAGGAACGCACCGCGGAGGTGGACGCCCATGACGAGGTCCCAGTCCTCCTCGGTCATCTTGAACAGCAGGTTGTCGCGGGTGATGCCGGCGTTGTTGACCAGGACGTGGATGCCGCCCAGCTCGGCGACCACGCGCTCGACGGCGGCCTCCGCGGACGCGGCGTCGCTGACGTCGCAGCCGATGCCGACCGACTTCGCACCGTCGGCCAGCGGCAGCTTCGCCGCGGCCTCCGCGGCGCTCGCCTCGTCCAGGTCGAGGATCGCGACCGACGCGCCCTCCTCGGCGAAGCGGGTGACTGTGCCGAACCCGATGCCGCGCGCGGCTCCGGTGACGACGGCGATCCGTCCGTCATAACGCCCCATCCGTGTGGCTCCTGTCTCGCGAGTCAGCCTGCTCCAGGTCTGTCAGCTGAACACCCTAGATGAGGGGCAGCACTCGGCTGAGTGTCAGGTCAGGGCGGCGCGCAGGCGGGCGGCGTACTCAGCCGACTCGCCGTCGGCGTACGTCGTCCGGGGCCAGAAGAACCCGCGGAGCCCGTCGCCCTTGGTCCGCGGCACCACGTGGAGGTGCAGGTGGGCGACCGACTGGCTGACGACGTTGTTCATCGCCACGAAGCTGCCCTGGGCGCCGAGGCCGTCGACGACGGCGGTCGCGAGCCGCTGGGCGGCCTCGAGGAAGCCGTCGCGCAGCCCGGCCGGGAGGTCGGGCAGCGTGACCACGTGCTCACGCGGGACCAGCAGCACGTGGCCCTTGAAGACCGGGCGGCGGTCGAGGAAGGCGACGAAGTCCGGCTCGTCGAGCACGACGTCGGCCCCGGCAGCGCCGCCGACGATCTGGCAGAAGACGCAGTCGGCCACGGGACGCCAGCGCTGCCTAGTCGCAATAGCGGTCGCACGCACGGGGCGCGACCATGGCGCGGGCCGAGCTGCCGACGTAGTCGAAGTGCTGGGTGTCGCCGTTGCCGTAGGTCCAGCGGAACCCGTGGCGTCGCATCACCTGGACCACCGGGTGGGAGGTCGAGCGCCACGCGATCCGCGGATGGGAGCGGCTCTGCCACCAGGTGTTGGGGACGATCCCGCGCGCGGAGCGGTACGGGTTCTCCCAGGTGTTGACGTCGAGCGACCGCCCGTAGCTGTGCGGGGACCGGACGCCGGGGCGGCCGGTGACGTCGCGGCAGTTGAACGCCGAGGTGTTGCCGGCCGCCATCGAGGCGTAGTCGTCGCCGCCGCGCGACCGCGCCCCCCACCCGAACCGGTCGACGCGGTACATCGCCCGCACCGGCAGCTTGCGCTGGTACATCTCGGCGAAGGCGGCGCCCATGGCCGCGGCCGCGCTGGTGGCCGCGATCAGCTCACCGCGGCGCGGGTACCCGCGGTAGTCCCAGTAGTTGACCCGGACCAGCCGCAGGCCCGCGCGGCCGACGGGGCACCCGGAGCGCCAGCTGATGCCCGTCATGTGGTTCCAGATCCTGGTCGGGATGCGGGAGACGACGGGGTTGGCGCCCGTGCCGACGGCGTGCGCCTGCGGCGGCAGCGAGCGACGCGGCGCCGGGGCGCCCCTCGGCAGCCGCACCGGGTCGCCCGGCGGGACGTTGTCGATGCGGTGGACCTTGCTGGTGTCGGACTCGACCCAGGACTGACGCACGCCGCGCGCCCGCCAGCGGGAGTCCTGGCGCGGGCGCGTGGTGAAGGCCGCGCGGCCGTCGGCGTCCGTGCGGAGGGTGCGGGCCAGCTGCCAGCGGCCCCCGGCGAGGGAACGGAAGACCTTGACCGGGCCCTGGACCGGTGCGTCCTCGCGGGTCGTCCAGCGCACCCGGATCCGGGCCGTCCGCCCGTCCTTGACCTGCGCCGGCGCCTCGAGGCGGACCAGCCCCGCGCGCCGCTTGAGCTCGAGCCGCTTCTGCCGGGTGGCCGCGGGGTACACGTCGTCGCCGGCGTACTGCGCGCGCACGACGTTGTCGGTCACCTCCCGGCTGAGCCGGACCGGCTGCGTGGCCATGCCGCGGTCGTCGGTGGTGACGATGCCGAGTGGGACCCAGGCGCCGTCCTCCTTGCGCGCGAGCTCGACCGACGCGTTCGCGATCGGCTCGCCCTCATCGGTCTGCAGTCGGAGGTGGAGGGTGGTCTCGGTGTCGGAGTACGCCGGGGCGCTGCTGAGGTCGATGCTGGTGGCCAGCCGGGCGGCCGCGCCCGCCGCGGCCGACAGGCCGGTCAGCGGCAGGGCGAGCACGCAGGCGAGCAGGACGACACGAAGCCCGAGCGACATGGCGTGAGTGTGCCCAGCGGCCGCCAAGACATGCGTGGGACGCGCCCGGGTCGGCTCAGGGAACCTCCACCAGCGAGCTCAGCGTGCTCGAGTTGCCACCGAAGTCGTAGATGGCGAGGTCGGTCTGGAGCGTCGTGCCGGAGTCGAGGGGCACGAACTCGTAGGTGAGGTTGGGGATGTCGGCGTAGAGGCCGACGTCGGTCGTCGGCTCCCACACCTGTTCGCCGGCGGCGGTCACGGTCAGCACGTCGGGGACGATGATCCCCTCCGGGTCGGGGGCGAGCTCGCCGTACCCCCCGGACACCTCGTCGTAGATGTAGATCGTCTCGCTCTCGAACTCGCCCTTCTCGATGTTCATCACCATCGAGAGGAGCGCGTCCTTCGGGTCGCGCTGCCGCGGATCGGTGGACGCGTAGTAGGTCATCGGGATGTCGAAGAACGCCGTGCTCAGGTCGTCGCTCACGTCGAGCGCGACGTAGGCGTAGGCGGTGTCGTAGCCGTCGTCGAGCTGCATCACGCTGAGGTCGTAGGTGCCGACCGCGACCGGGGCGTCGCCGCTGTCGTCGAAGTCGGCGACCTCCTCGCCGTAGTAGGTGATCGAGCTGTCGTCGTTGAGGATCGCGTAGCTGATCGTCGCCTCGGTGATGTTGTCGAGGCCGGCCGGGTCGAAGGTCCCGGTGAGCGTGACGCCGCTGTTGTCGAAGGCGACCTCCGGGCCGTCGGCCGGGTCGGTGAACTTGGCCTGCTCCTCCTCGGGGAGGGCGGCGCCGGCGCCGTAGTAGGCATCGAGGAAGTCCGACCACTCGTCGGCCGAGGAGACCTCCAGGTACGCCGGATCGGCGAGCTCGACCACCGGCGGCAGGTAGATCGAGAGGCCGGTGGCGCCCTCGGTGACGACGCCGGCGACCGAGTCGACCACGGCCGCGTCGAGCGCGCTCACGACGGCGTCGGCCTGGTCGGCGACCTCAGGCGCGGCCTCGCCGATGGCGGACGCGAGGAGGCCGAGGTCGTTGAGGTGCTTGTCCTGCGACTGGTCGGGGCTCTTGCCGAAGCCGAGCGTCACGGCCTCGGCCTTGCCCACCGCCGGGGCGACGGTCGTCGACTCCTCGGCCATCGTCTCCGCGAAGTCGTCGACGGCCTCGTCGACGGCGTCCATGCGGGAGAGGTCGATCATCGACAGGGTGATCTCGTCCTGGGTGCCGGACGCCTCGGCCTGGGCCGCGAAGCCGTCGATCAGGGCGGAGCCGAGCTCGTCCGCGGTCGCCTCGGGGTCGTCCGCGAGCAGCTGGAGCGCGGTGTAGTCCCAGCCGTGGCCGGGCTCGAGCTCCTGGGAGGCCACCAGCCGGTCGGCGAGCGGGGCGACCTCGCTGGCGACCTCGTAGTTGGCCATCAGGCAGGCGTCGAAGCCGAGCAGGTCGAGCTTGTCGACGCCGGCCTGGCGCAGCCCGTCGGAGATGGCCCTGACGATCTCGTCGAGGTCGAGCACGTCGTAGTCCGGCGTGCCCTCGTCGGGGCCGATCCCCGGCCAGGAGGCACCGTGGTCGCTGATGATGAGCGCGTAGTGGCCCGCGCGGTGCGTCGCGAGCCCGTCGGCGATGAAGGCGGCGAGCGTCGCCGGGTCGGCCGAGTTCACGTCGCCGAGCTCCTCGACGACCGTGCTGGTCCCGGGCGCGCCGAGGTCGAGCACCCGGCCGCCGACCCAGTCCCCCTGGTCGAGCAGCGGGTCCTCGCCGTACTCGACCGAGCGGTCCATGAACTCACGGATCTGGAGGTTGTCGTTCGAGCCGACCTGGCCGAGCTCGTTGACGTCGGCGACCATGAACGGCTCGAGGTTCGTGTCGGCCATCGAGTAGTGCAGCACCGTCCACCCGTCGCCCTCGCGGCCCGCGTGGGCCACGGCGGACTCGGTCTGCTGGTCGTCGCCCCCGCCGGACCCGCCGCTGCAGGCCGTGGTGAGCAGGAGGGCGGCCGCGCCGGCGGCTACGAGACTGGTGAGACGGGTGGGACGCACCGGGCGAGACTAGGGGGCGGCGCGCCCGCGGGTCCGGCGAACGCGGAGGTCCGCACAGGCGGGCTAGCCCGGTGGCCGGCAGCCCGAGCACGCGCCGCGCGCGCCGGTCGTCGTCGGGCGGCCGTTTCGTGAGAGCGGGGTCCTCCCGCTTCACGACGTGCCGCCGGTGCTCTAAGGTGAGCCTTGCCTAACTCACCCGCACAGAAGAGACCGCCGTGAACCGTCTGCTCTCCGCCGCCGCCCTTGTCGTGCTCGTCGCCGTCGGTGGCGCGGGCTGCTCCGAGGACGACGGCCCCAAGGTCGTCGTCTACAACGCGCAGCACGAGCAGCTGCTCGAGGAGATCGCCCCGAAGTTCGAGGAGAAGACGGGCATCGAGGTCGAGCTGCGCAACGGCTCGGACTCCGAGCTCGCGGCGCAGCTGATCCAGGAGGGCGAGGCCTCCTCGGCCGACGTGTTCCTCACCGAGAACACCCCCGCGATGTCGGCGGTCGAGCGCGCCGGTCTGTTCGCGCCGCTCGACCCCGCCGCGAGCGAGCCCATCCCCTCCGAGTACCGCCCGGCCAGCGGCCTGTGGACCGGGTTCGTCGCCCGCTCCACCGTGCTCGTGTACAACCCGGACCTCGTTAGCGAGGCCGAGCTGCCGGAGTCGATCATGGAGCTGGCGGAGCCGGAGTGGGCCGGGAAGGTCTCCTTCTCGCCCACGGGGGCGGACTTCCAGGCGATCGTCGCCGCGGTCCTCCACCTCGAGGGCGAGGACGCCACCCGGGCCTGGCTGGAGGGCCTCCAGGCCAACGGCACCGTGTACGACGGCAACAACGTCGTGCTCGAGTCGGTGAACTCCGGTGAGATCGCGACCGGCATCGAGTACCACTACTACTGGTACCGCGACCAGGCCGAGTCCGGGGAGAACAGCGACGACAGCGCGCTCTACTACTTCGGCGACCAGGATCCCGGCGCCTTCATCAGCGTCTCCGGCGCCGGGGTGCTGAAGAACGCCGAGCACCCGGACGAGGCCCAGGAGTTCGTCGCCTACCTCACGAGCGAGGAGGGTCAGCAGGCGCTCGCGGACAGCTACGCGCTGGAGTACCCGCTCAACCCGGCGGTCAGCCTCGAGCCGCCGGTGAGGCCGTTCGACGAGCTCCAGCCCCCGCCCATCGGGCTCAGCGACCTCGACGGCGAGAAGGTGGTGGAGCTGCTCTCCGACGCGGGGTTCGTGCTCTGAGCACCGCCACGCTCCGACCGCCCGCTCCCCTGGTGCTGCTCGGGCTGGTCGTCGCCGCCACCAGCCTGTTGCCGCTCGGGTACGTCGTGGTGTCGACCGCGGGGCTGGGCCCCGCCGAGGCGTGGGACCTCCTGACCCGACCCCGGTTCAACGACCTGCTCTGGAACACCACCCGGCTGCTGGTCGGAGGCGTCGCGCTCAGCACGATCATCGGCGTCGGCTGTGCGTGGCTCGTCGTCCGGACCGACCTGCCCCTCTCGGGGCTCTGGCACGGGCTGCTCTGCGCGCCGCTGGCGGTGCCGGCCTTCGTCAACGGCTACGGGTGGATCTCGACCACGCACGCGGTGCAGTCGTACTGGGGCGCCGTCCTCGTCGTGAGCCTGTCGTACTACCCGCTCGTCTACCTGCCCGCCGTCGCCGCCCTCAGCCGGCTGGACTCCGCGGTCGAGGACGTGGCCGCCAGCCTCGGCACCGCCCCGTGGTCCTCGTTCCTGCGCGTCGTGCTGCCCGCGATCAGCCCGGCCGTGCTGGGGGGCGCACTGCTGGTCGGCCTTCACCTGCTCGGCGAGTACGGCGCGCTCCAGCTGCTCAACTACCCGACATTGACCACCGGGATCCTCGACCAGTACCGCGTCTCCTTCAACGGCCCGGCCGCCACCATGCTGGCCCTGGTGCTGGTCGCCTTCTGCGCGGTGCTGCTCGGACTGGAGACGCTCGCCCGGGGGCACCGCCGGCGCTACCGCGTCGGGTCCGGGGTACGGCGGGCGGCGACCCGCTACCGGCTCGGCGGCCTCGCCCCGGCCTGGATCCTCGGCCTGGTCGGCCTGGTCGTGCTCACCCTCGGGGTGCCGCTGGTCAGCCTGGTGCGCTGGTTCGTCCGGGGCAGCTCCTCGTCGCTGTCCCAGGGCGACCTCGGCGCGGCCATGGGCACCACGGTGAGCCTGGCGGTCGCGGGCGGTGTCCTGGCCACCGTCGCGGCCCTGCCGATCGCCTGGCTCGCGGTCCGCTACCGCGGCGCCGTGGCCACGGTGCTGGAGCGGGCGATCTACCCGGCCAACGCGCTGCCCGGCATCGTGGTGGCGCTGGCGCTGGTGACGATCTCGATCCGCGCGGTGCCGTGGCTCTATCAGACGCTTCCCGTGCTGATCGTCGGCTACGTGATCCTGTTCCTGCCGCGAGCGGCCGTCGGCGTGCGGTCGACGCTCGAGCTGGCACCCCCGGCGCTCGAGGACGTCGCCACCTCCCTCGGCTGCACGCGCGCCGGTGCGGCGCGCCGGGTGACGCTGCCACTGGTGCTGCCCGGACTGGCGGCCAGCGTCGCCCTCGTGGCACTCGCGGTCGGCACCGAGCTCACCGCGACCCTGCTGCTCGCGCCGACCGGCACGACGACCCTGGCCACGGAGTTCTGGTCGCGCGCCTCGGCCGTCGAGTACGGCGCCGCGGCGCCGTCCGCGCTGGCGCTGATCCTCCTGTCCGTGCCGGCGACCTGGCTGCTCGGCCGCGCCGCCGTGTCGCGCAACCCGAGGGGCCTGGCATGACCGCGCTGCAGGTCGACGGGCTGACCAAGAGCTTCGGCGCCGTCCGGGTCCTCGACGGTGTCCACCTGGACGTGCCGGGAGGGATCACCGCCGTGCTGGGCGCCTCGGGCTGCGGGAAGACCACCCTGCTGCGCCTGATCGCCGGGTTCCTCGAGCCGGATGCCGGGGAGATCCGCCTGGGTGGCCGGGTCGTCGCCGGTGACGGGCGGACCGTGCCCCCGCGGCGCCGGCGCATCGGGTACGTCCCCCAGGAGGGCGCCCTCTTCCCCCACCTCGACGTCGCCTCGAACGTGGCGTTCGGGCTCGGGCCGGGCCGTCGCTCGGCGACGGCCCGGCGCACGGTGGAGGAGATGCTCGAGCTCGTCGAGCTGCCCCGCCAGGTGGCCTCCCGGCAGCCCCACGAGCTCTCCGGGGGTCAGCAGCAACGGGTCGCGCTGGCCCGGGCGCTCGCCCCGCAGCCCGATGTCGTGCTGCTCGACGAGCCGTTCTCGTCCCTCGACGCCGGCCTGCGCGAGGAGACCGGCCGGGCCGTGGCCCGAGCGCTGCGGGCGAGCGAGGCGACCGCCGTACTCGTCACCCACGACCAGGGCGAGGCGCTCTCGCTCGCCGACCAGGTCGCCGTCATGTCGCACGGCAGGTTCCTCCAGGTGGCGGCGCCGAGCGAGGTCTACCTGGACCCGGCGAGCCCCGTGGTCGCGTCCTTCGTCGGGCACGCCGCGCTGGTACCCGCCGACGCCGTCGCCGGGGAGGCGTCCGGCGCCCTCGGCCCGGTGCGGGTCCGCGGCGCTCGCGACGGTCGCGTGCTCCTCGCCGTCCGACCCGAGCAGGTCGTGGTGACCGCCAAGGACGAGCCGGGGTGCGTGACCGCCGAGGTCCTCGAGGTGTCGTTCTTCGGTCACGACGCCACCGTCCGGGCACGCGTCGTCGCCGGCGACGACCTGGTCGACCTGACGGCCAGGGTCCCCGCGAGCGAGGTCCCCGCCCCGGGCGGCCAGATCGGGCTGCGCGTCGTCGGCGAGGTGCTCGCCTTCTCCGGGGACGCGTGATGAGCACCCTCCCGGTCGCGCGTCCGGCCGCCGGTCACTGGCTCCTGGGTGGCGCCGCTGCCGATCCGGCGCTGGTGACCGGCGACACTGTCGTCAGCTACGGCGAGCTCGCCGAGCGGGTGACGACCGAGCGCGAGCGCCTCGGGCAGCGCCACCTGGTGGCGCTCGAGGCGCGGCCCACGGTCGAGTTCGTGGTGTCCTACCTCGCCGCCCTCGCCGACGGCCACCCCGTGATGCTGCTGGCGGCGGGCGACCTGGACCGGCATGCGCACCTGCTCGCGCAGTACCCGCCGGGCACGACACACGGCCTCCACCCCGATCTGGCGCTGTTGCTCTCGACCTCGGGCTCGACCGGATCGCCCAAGCTGGTCCGGCTCTCGCGAGCCAACGTGATCGCCAACGCGCGCAGCATCGCCGACTATCTCGGCCTCCGTCCGACGGACGTCGCGATCACGACGCTGCCGCTCCACTACTGCTACGGCCTGTCGGTCCTGCACAGCCACCTGCTGGTCGGCGCGACCGTCGTCCTCACCGACCTCTCGGTCGCCGACGCCTGCTTCTGGGACCTCGCGGAGCGCACCGCCGTGTCCGGGCTGGCCGGCGTTCCGCACACCTACGAGCTGCTCGACACGGTCGGCTTCGGCCGCCAGATCCTGCCTCGGTTGGCGTCGCTGCGGTACCTCACCCAGGCCGGCGGCCGGATGGCGCCCGCACGCGTGCGGGAGTACGCCGAGCTGCTGCGCGAGCGCGGTGTCGACCTGTTCGTCATGTACGGCCAGACCGAGGCGACGGCGCGCATCGCCTACCTGCCGCCCGAGCTCGCACCCGACAACCCCGACGCGATCGGAGTCGCCGTGCCGGGCGGCTCTCTGCGGCTGGCGCCCGTCCCGGACGCGCCGCCGGGCAGCGGCGAGCTGGTCTACTCCGGACCGAACGTCATGATGGGCTACGCCGAGTCCCTGGGCGACCTGGCTCGAGGTGCCGAGCTGTCCGAGCTGCGCACCGGCGACCTCGCGCAGGTCACCGAGCAGGGCCTGTTCCGGGTCGTGGGGCGTCTCGACCGACAGGCCAAGGTGCTCGGTCATCGGGTCGACCTGGACCGGGCCGAGGCCCTGCTGGCCGCGGACGGGCACACGGTGCGCCTGGTCGCCCGGCCGAGCTGCCTCTGGGTCTTCGTGGCCGGCGCGCGGGCGCGGGCGCACGTGCGTGACCGGGCCTGCGAGGCCACCGGGCTGCACGGTGCGGCGGTGCGGGTGGCCGTGGTCGAGGCGCTCCCGGTCACCGCCTCGGGCAAGCCGGACGACGCGGCCCTGCGAGCGCACGTCGAGCGCGAGGAGGCGCTGGTCCGCCCCCAGCCGGACGGCCCGGTGACCGCGGAGGAGATCCGCGACCTGTACGCCGTCGTGCTCGGCCGTCCGCACGCGACCGTCGACGACTCCTTCGTCGGGCTCGGCGGCGACTCGCTCTCCTACGTCGAGGTCTCGACCAGGTTGAGCGAGCGGCTCGGCTCGCTCCACGCGTCGTGGCCCTCGCTGACCGCCACGGCCCTGGCCGCCTCGTGCCGGGCGACCGCCCGCTCGAGCGCGCCGAGTCGCCGCCGGCCCGGTGTCCCGGTGGACATCTCGGTCGCGCTCCGCGCCGTCGCCATCACCCTGGTCGTGGTCACCCACGCCGACCTGTTCCAGCTGCAGGGCGGCGCGCACGTGCTGCTCGCGGTGGCCGGGTACAATCTCGCCCGCTTCCAGCTCGCCGTTCCCGACCGCCGGGACCGGGTGGTCGGCCTGCTGCGCAGCGCCCGCACCGTCACCGTCCCCGTCGTGGTGCTCGTCGGGCTGCTCGCTGTGTGGGGTCACGAGTACCGGTGGTCGACCGCCGTCCTCCTCAATGGCGCCCTCGGCCGTGACGGCTGGGACGCGCAGTGGCAGTTCTGGTTCCTCGAGACCCTGGTCTGGACCTACGTCGGCCTGGCCGTGCTTCTGACGCTGCCCCTGGTCGGGCGAGCCCAGCGCGCGGCGCCCTTCGGCACCGCCGTGGTGGTGCTCGCCGTCGCGCTCGGCGTGCGCTACTGGTGGACCGGCGTCGAGGCCGAGGGCACCGAGCGCTACACCCTCGGCGTGGTGGCCTGGTGCGTCGCGCTCGGCCTGTGCGCGGCGTACTCCCGCACGTGGTGGCAGCGTGGACTCGTCGCCGCGTGCGCCGCCATCGCCACCTGGGGCTTCTTCGGTGACGTCCAGCGGGAGCTGATCGTCCTCGGCGGCGTCCTCCTGCTGCTCCTCGGACGTCCGATCCACCTGCCCCGGCCGGTGGCCGCCGGGGTCGGCGTGGTCGCGTCCGCCTCGCTGTGGATCTACCTCACGCACTGGCAGGTGTACCCGCCGCTCGAGGACGGTGGCCACCAGGTCTGGGCCATCGTCGCCTCCCTCGTCGTCGGTGTCGTGGCCTCCTCGTGCTGGTCGTGGAGCACCCGAGCGATGGCGGACAGACTCCGCGTGTACGGCGAGCTCAGCCCGATCGCCCACCGTCGTCGCCCAGCCGAGCGAGGTCGGGTGCGACGGTGACGTCGGCCCCCGACCCGATGCCCTCGGTGTCGGGCGTGAGCGCGGCGACGACGTCCTCCTCGTCCTCGTAGGAGCGGCGGACGGCCGCGTCGAGGAGCCGGAGCTGGCGGTCCAGCGGTCCCTGCCGGTCGGGTGGCGCGACGGACTTGAGGTCCGCCAGGGCCGCGCACATCCTTCGGGTCACCTGGGGCTCGGATGCTCCGGCCAGGCGGATCTCGTCGAAGGCCAGCCGGACGTAGCCGTCCCAGCTGACCGTCCGCTCGACCAGCCGCACCACGCCGTCCTCGTCGCGGTGCTCACCGCTCGGCAGGGGACGCGCGGCGATCTGACGCAGCAGGTCGTGCAGCCGGTGCAGCGCCTGGACGGCCGTCGTGGGGTCGTTGAACGGCTGGGCGATCGACCGCACGGCGATGTCGACCAGCTTGCGGAAGCCATAGGGGAGGTCCTCGGTGTGCACGCGCTCCTCGGCGAGCAGGACGTGGCGGGTGAGGTCGCTGGCCCGGAGCCGGCCGACAGGGTCTCCGGCCGCGCCCGCCGTCGACCGGGTGTCCGGATGCACCCGGAACAGAGGTGCGCCGCCGACCACGAAGTCCCCGACGACCGGGACGAGCTCCAGCACGCACTCCGCCTGTCGGGCCGCGGCGACGAGTGCCGGGCGGTCGACGCGGGTCACGTTGCCGGGCTCCTCGGCGACGATCGCGTCCGGGCCGCCGGTGAGGACGGGCTGCCGTGCTCACGGACGGTGAACGCGCGGCTGCGGTCGCCGACGAGGTCGATCAGCCCAGCGGCTCGCAGGCCTTGGCCGGCGTGGTGCACGAACAGGACGAGCACGACCAGGCTGGCGAGCATGAGGCCGTAGGAGAGCAGCATCGACACCTCGGGCACCGTGCCGGAGGTCGAGCCGCGGATATCGCGGAGGGTCAGGACGACGACCAGGAAGCTCGCGCCGAACAGCCCGACCGCCAGCTGGCTCCACCGGTCGGCGAGCAGAGCCCCCACGATGCGGGGCGAGAACTGGCCCATCGCCAGCTGGACCGCGACCAGGGTGACCGTCAGGACGAGGGTCGTCAGCGACACCAGCGCGGTGGCGAACGAGGACAGGATCGTCTGGGCGTCGGACGGCGTGCCGGTCAGGCTCAGCGGGACGAGCCCCGTATCCCGTCGCCCGGTCCACGGCGAGCGTCCCGACGGCGAGGAGGACCCCCGCGACCATGCAGCCGATCGGCGGCAGCCACATGCTCGAGCGGACGAAGCGCTGGAGCCGGAGCATGCTCATCCGCTGGCCAGCGGTCCCCCCCGCCGACGTTCGACTCATGCTGGTTCATGTTCTCCCCTCCGTGGGCGCGGACAAGACCCCCGCGACCTCGCGGGGCCCCGGTCCTCTCATCGAACCGGCGCCCGTGGGGCGGCGCCATCGGCAGAACGCCCTATTCGACCTCGGCCGAGCGACGCAGGAGGGCGTGACCTCACCGGGGGGTCCTCGTTGGGGAGACGTGCGTCCGCTGAGGGACTGACGCGCAGACATTGCTCGACCGACCTGCGGCAGACCCGCCGCTGCGATGCGCCGGCCGATCGTCGGCGTGAAGGAGGCAGGAACCCCCCGTGCGCTCACCTCTCAGTAAGAACGGACGACGCAGGGGGATCGCCGCTCTCGGCGTGTCCGCCCTCGCGGTGACCATGCTCGCCACCGGCGTCCCCGCCAACGGCGAGGACCCGGCCGACCCCGACCTGGAGGGCTTCTCGTTCGCCTTCCAGGGCGAGGGCGAGGACCGGATCCAGAACCTCGATGCCCGTCAGGGCTCCGTCGCCCCGACCGCGACACAGGTGTCGGCGGCCAGGGCGCTCGGCGCCGACGCCGTCCGCTGGAACCGCTTCGGCACCCCCCACATCCTCTTCAACCAGCGCGGCTACCTCTCCGGCCCGCAGTCCGGTACGGCGGCCGACGTCGCCCGCGGCTGGGTCGACGCGAACCGCGACCTCTTCAAGCTCGACGCGGACGCCGTGTCGGCGCTCGAGGTCGTCACCGACGCCCCGCTGCTTGACAGTCCGGACCTGCCGCGCCTGCGCGACGGCAAGCCGGCCCGCAACCCCGACGTCCCCCACGTCGTGACCTTCCGCCAGACCTTCGGCGACCTCGACGCCGGTCAGGACGGCCTGCTGACCGTGGGCGTCCAGCGCGACGGCCGGATCGCCTACGTCACCTCGTCGGTCACCGGCGACGACGAGGTCAGCGGCGACCGGGCGCTGTCCGCGGTCGACGCGCTCACGGCCGCCGCCGAGGACGTCCACCTCGACCTGGGCGCCCTGACCGAGGTCGACGTCCCGGGCAGCCCGTGGACGACGTTCGAGTCCGCCAGCATCGGCGACCTGCAGCGGGCCCGCCTGATGGCGCTCCCGACGCCGAAGAACGGCGTGCGACTGGCCTGGGAGGCCACCCTGCTCGCCTCCGAGCACACCGACGAGGACGGCCACGGCCACCCGGCGGCGTACATCTCCTTCGTGGACGCCGAGACCGGCAAGGTGCTCGTGCGCGACAACCGCGTCGACCACATCGCCAACGGCATGGCCGTCCCCGCCGCAGCCGCCCCGAGCGGTGAGATGTTCCAGGGCGCGACCGACGACGCCGGCGCCTGCTCCACCGAGCGGCACGGCCCCTACCCGGTCGAGGACCAGGGCCAGATCAACGTCGCCACGGTGGTGACGATGCCCAACGGCCTCGACGACGACGTCGTGATCAACCTCTACCGCGACGGCACCGCCCAGCCGGTCGCCTCGCAGGACCTGCTCGGCAGCCCGGAGGTCCTCACCTACGCGCCCGCCGGCGGCGTGCCGAACGGCGACTACTTCGTCGAGGTCTGTGAGTACACCTTGGCCGCGGGCTCGATCTCGTACGCCGGCACGGTCGGCGGCGGCCCCGCTGCGAGCGGTGACGTCCAGCTGCCCCGGTGGCGCGAGTTCCGCTCCAACCCCAACTTCACGGACTCCGCGAACCCGGACGAGGACTTCCGCGAGCTGTGGTGCTGGGTCATCGACAGCGACGCCTGCGACGAGGAGCAGCAGAACACCGCGTCGCGCCTGCCCTGGGACGTGCTCGCACCGAGCATCCCCACCTTCACCACCATGGGCAACAACGCGACCACCTCGATCTCCGAGGTGAACTTCGTGGCTCCCGACACGGTCTTCCAGCGCCCGGTGAGCCCCGACCGCCGCTACGACTACCCGTGGACCAACAACTGGTTCAAGACCAGCTGTGACCCCACGTCGTTCGACAAGCCGGGTGGCAACGACGAGGACGCTTCGGTGTCCAACCTGTTCGTCAGCCACAACCGGATGCACGACTGGAGCTACTTCCTCGGGTTCACCGAGCGCACGTCGAATCTGCAGATGTCGAACTTCGGCAACACCGGGCCCGACCGCGAGAACGACCCGGAGTACGGCAACGCGCAGGCCGGGCGTCGTACGTTCAACGGGCGTGACAACGCCAACCAGCTGACGCTGCAGGACGGCATCGCGCCGATCACCAACCAGTACCTCTGGCAGCCGCTGGCCGGTGCGTTCTACGCCGCCTGCACCGACGGTGCCTACGACATGGCGGTGGTCGCGCACGAGTACGGCCACGCCATCAGCAACCGGATGGTGGCCGGGCCCGACACGGGCACCGGCAGCACGCAGGGCCAGACCGAGAGCTGGTCGGACCTGATCTTCGCCGAGTACTTCCGCGGCAACGCGATCAGCACCGGCGAGGGTGCCAACCCGTTCGCGCTGGCGCCGTACGTGTCCGGCAACAAGGAGCGCGGCATCCGCAACTACGGCATGAACAACAGCCCGCTCAACTACTCCGACCTGGACTACGACGGCAACGGCACCACCTCGCCGCATGCCGACGGTGAGATCTGGAGCGCGACGAACTACGACATCGCCGAGGCGCTGAACGCCAAGTACGACGGCCAGTTCCCGTCCTCGAACGACGCGCTGCAGATCCGCTGCGCCAAGGGCCAGCTCCCCGCCGACCAGTGCCCGGGCAACCGGCGCTGGGCGCAGATCATGTTCGACGGGCTTCTGCTGACGCCGTCCGGCTCGACCATGCTCGACTCGCGCGACGCCATGCTCGCGGCGGACCTGCTCCGCTTCAACGGCGCCAACCAGGCCGAGCTGTGGGACGCCTTCGCCGCACGCGGCATGGGCGACACCGCCTCGTCCACCGGTGCCGCCGACCGTGAGCCGGTCCCCGGCTGGTCCTCGCCGCTGGCGCAGGACGAGGCCACGGTGACCTTCGCGGGTCCCGCGGGCATGACCGTCTACACCGGCGTCTACGAGGCGCGGATCAGCCCGACGGCCGACACCGACCCGGAGACCGAGACCGGCAAGACCGTCGAGTTCGTCCCGGGGACCTACGAGTTCATCGCCCAGGCCCCCGGCTACGGTGCGCACCGCTTCAAGGCGACCTTCGCCCCGAACGGCGACCGCACCATCACGGTGCCGATGCGCAAGAACCTCGCCTCGGTCACCAACGGTGCCACCGCCACCGGCGACGGCATCAACCTGGAGAGCCTGATCGACGACACCGAGGAGACCAACTGGGCCTCGCTCGAGTCGGCCGGCACGGCCAGCGAGGGCAACGGCGAGGGCGACCAGGTCAAGGGCCGGCAGGTCACCGTCCAGCTCGGGAAGACCGCGGTGCCGGTGCGCACCGTCCAGGTGAGCGCCGCGCTGCGCCCGACCGATGCGTCGAACGAGGACTCCGGCAGCCAGAGCCGCTTCTCGGCGCTGCGCTCCTTCGAGATCCTCGCCTGCAACGCGACGGTGGACGGCAACACCTGCACCGACGACGAGGCGGAGTTCGACGTGATCTACCGCAGCTCCGCGGACGCCTTCCCGGGCGTCCGGCCGCGGCCGACCGCGCCGGACCTGGCGCTGCGTCCCTTCGACGTCCGTGACGTCAAGGCCACCCACATCCGGATCCGGGTGCGGGACAACCAGTGCACGGGCGGCCCGCTCTACCAGGCCGACGCCAACCCGTCGAACGACCCGGTGTTCAGCAACCCCGACTGCGACAGCACCGAGACCACACCCGACCGCGCGGTGCTCTCGCCGCCGGCCGAGATGGTCCGGATCGCCGAGCTGCAGGTCTTCGGACCGGTGGTCAAGGCGACCCGTGGCGGCAAGCGCGACCGCGGCTGACGCCGTACGACACCGACCGCGGGTCCGGATCCTCGAGGGGTCCGGGCCCGCGGCCATTTCTGCAGGGTGGTCTGCTCGATCACCTCGAGGGGGTTCGAGCTCGTGCGGCGCCTCCGACGCCCGTCACCAGGGCATGAGGGCTACCGTGACAACATCACGCCCCCAGGAGGCGCCATGACCATCGTGGTCGGATACGTGCCCACGCCCGAAGGCATCGCCGCCATCGACTATGCGGTCGACGTGGCCCGTCGCGACTCGGCGAAGATCGTGGTCGTGAACTCCGGTGTGCGCGGCAGCGACGCGCACCCCGCGTTCGCGAGCTCCGCCGACTGGGACGCGCTCCAGCGTCGACTCCAGTCGGATGGCGTCGACTTCGAGCTCCACCAGCCCGCGCAGGCGCAGTCCCCAGCGGACGAGGTCCTCGCGGCGGCGACGTCCGCCGACGCCGACCTGATCGTCATCGGGCTGCGTCGCCGCTCCCCGGTGGGCAAGCTCTTCCTCGGGAGCAGCTCCCAGCAGATCCTGCTCGAAGCCGACTGCCCGGTCGTCGCGGTGAAGCGACCCGGCTGACGAGCCTGGGGGCAGCAGGAGCCCGGACCCACAAGGGTCCGTGAGGCCGAGCCGCATCGATGCTCATCGTCGCCGCGGCTCGGCTGTTCTTTCTGCGTCCTCTCGCTCGCCTGGGTCAACTGGTGAGGAACCCCTTTTCGTGGTGCTGCATCTGGTACACGGTCATCCCTCCGACGATCGCGCCCGCGGGCCCTCCGACCGCGAGTCCGCCGAGGGCTCCGAGCGCGATCTCCGCCGCGTCGACGAAGAAGTCGAAGATGTCGCCCAGGCCGAAGTCCTCGGTCGTGTCGGACCGAGGCGGCTCGACCGCAGCGAGGATGCCGGCGAGCGTCACCGGTGCCGGCGGACTGCTCCGGTCGGAGCGCGGACGACCCACCGGCCTGCCGTTGCGTACGTCGTCGAACCTGGAGTCGATCGCCGCCGACTCGGCAGGTGTCACCACGCCGGCGGCCTCCAAGGCGGCCAGACGCTCCCGGAAGAGGTCGATCACCTGCTGAAGGGTGAGGAACGGGTACACCGTGCTCGAGATGGGGATGAAGGAGGTCGCCCAACTGCAGGTGACTGCTTGCGAAGCGAGCTCTTGGAGCGAGACGGACATGGCGCCCGCGGGTGGCGGAGCAAGGACGCTCGTCCCGGTCGCGGCCGCCGTCGGTCCAGGGGACGGGACCGACGGGGTCGCCGGAGCGGTCGGAGTCGCCGACGCAGGGTCCGTGGTCGTCGTGTTGGTGTTCATGCGTATGCCTCCTTGGTGTGGTTGTGGTGATAGGTGCGCTGGAAGGGCGGGATCGCCGCGTCTGCTTCCCGCTCCGGCGCGAAGGACGGGTCGCTCACGGTTGCGCAGTCGACGTCGACGCCGGCCAGCACCCGCGGGCTGCCCTGGTCGAGCCAGTGCAGGTCGACGCGGCAGTTCAGGCTCATCACGTACTGCCAGGCCGTGGCAGCCGGGAAGTCCGTGTGCATGGCGGCGGGAGCCGTCTCGCTGCTCAGGTCGAACACGACCGTCGGCGGGGTTCCTCCCGCGGGGGTGGCAGGGAGCAGTTGGCGCGGGCCATAGACCCAGATGGGGATGTCTGGGGCGAAGCCCGCGACCTGGGCCGCGCTGCCCTTCTTGGAGCAGTAGACACCGGGCCACACGTTGGGACTGTTGTTGACCGCGTCGATCCACGCCTTGATGTACTCGACCTGGTGAGCCGGCAGCTGGCCGCCGTTCTCGATGTCGAGGTAGACCACGCTGCCGACCGGGAAGCCGGCCTCGGCCATCCGGGCGGCAGCGGAGTCGCCGTCGAGGCGTCCCTGCGCTGCCGTGACCACGTGGCTCCCGAGGCCGATCACCTGTTGGCCGACGAAGGTGGGCAGGAAGCCCCACCCCTGGTCGCGGAGCACCTGGTGCTTCCCGCGCCAGCTCGTGCCGGGGTTGCTGGGCGCCGGTAGGTAGACGCATACGAAGTAGAGCGGGGTGTGCTCGTACAGCGAGGCCATGACGCCGTCGCCGGGGTAGTCGGCCCTGTCGAAACCGAGGAACATGGTGGTACTCCCTCCTGGTGGTTCATCCGGGACGAGCGGCTGCTCGTCCCGGAGACAAAGCCTGTGGTCGGCCGGAGGGTGCTTGACGCCTTCGAACGAAACTGGACAAGCAAGTCCGCCGACACCGCGCCGGCCGGGCCTCGGGAGGTGAGTCGGCACGCCTGGATTGCCCCAGCCCGACCTGCCGCCGGGCCCCGCACGGACACTGGTGAGGCACCTCCACGACCTGCACCACCGGGCGGGGTGGCCGAGCCTGCGGACCATGGCGCGCGACCTCGGGTGCAGCCACACCACCGTGTCGGCGGCCTTCTCGGATGCCCGCGTGCCGCGCTGGGGGTTGCTCGAGCTGTTGGTCGAGAGCCTGGGGGGAGACACGGACGAGTTCCGCCGCCTGTGGTTGGCCGCGACCTCCGATGACTCTGACGACGCTAACGACGCTAACGACGCTGACGACATCGACAACGCTGCCGACACCGTCACGAAGGAGGCCCCGGGGGAGCCACCCGACGGGATCCCGCACCAGCTGCCCGCCACCGCCGCAGGCTTCGTGGGCCGCACCGACGAGCTGGCCGCACTCGACCGATTGACGGCGTCCGCCGGCCGAGCAGACAGCGCGACCACGGTCCTCGTGCATGGTCCCGCGGGGGTGGGCAAGACGACGCTGACCCTGCGCTGGGCCCGACAACGGGCCACGCGGTTCCCCGACGGGGAGCTCTTCGTCGACCTGCGTGGGTACGACGCACGCGCCCCGATCACCGCGCAGCAGGCCCTGGAGATGCTCCTGCACTCCGTGGGCCGCACAGGTGCTGCGGTGCCGGTGGAACAGGACGAACGCGCGGCTGCGTTCCGGACGCTGATGGCGCGCCGGCGGATGGTGGTCGTCCTCGACAACGCGTTCTCCGTGGAGCAGGTCCGCGACCTGCTGCCGGGCACCGAGGGCAGCGTGGTCCTGGTGACCAGTCGGTCCCAACTGCCGAGCCTGGTCGTACGGCACGGCGCGCAGCGTTTGGCCGTCGGCCTGCTGCCCGAGCAGGACGCCCTCGACCTGCTGCGCGGGCTCGTGGGCACCCGCGTGGACGAGGCCGCCGCTGCGTCTGCGGCCCTCGTCGACCAGTGCGCGCGGCTCCCGCTCGCCGTCCGGATCGCGGCCGAGCTCGCCGCATCGCGCCCCGGGAGCGGGATCGAGGATCTCGTTGCGGAGTTGGACGAGGAGACCGAGCGACTGACCAGGCTCGGTGTCGACGACACCTACGGCGCGGTGCGCAGCGTGTTCTCCTGGTCGTGGCAGCACCTGGGTGCGGACGCAGCACGGGCGTTCGCCCTGCTCGGCGCCCATCCCGGTCGCAGCATCTCGCTGCAGACGGCCGCTGCCGTCCTCGGAGTGACGGAGCGGCTGGCCCGCGAGCTCCTCGACCAGCTGGTTCGAGCCAACCTGATCGCGGAGCTCGAGCGCCATCGCTACACCGCGCACGACCTGCTTCGCCACTACGCCACCGAGAAGCTGGCCGCCCTGCCGGAGACCGTGCAACGAGAGGCGATCGATCGCCTGGACGACTCGTACCTCCGCGCGGTGGTGCGCGCCACGAGCGCCGTCCACGGTGTGTCGTTCCGAGGAGCGCGCGGCGTTGTCGTGCCTCCGCCCCAGGAGCGTGGTGACCCCCGCGAAGGCCGGGAGTGGCTGGAGGACGAGCTGGCGAACGTCGTGTCGGTCGTCGGGTCCTCAGGCTCGGACCGGTGGCCGACGCCAGGGATGTTGGCGCGGGTGCTGTCGGACTATCTCGACGAACGCGGGCTGTTCGGTGACGCGATGCGGATGCACGGGCACGCGCGCAGCCTGGCCGCTCAGGTGGGGGACACAGCGAGGCACGCCGACGCCACCGACGACCTGGCCAGGGTGCTGCGCCGGCTCGGCAAGTACGCCGAGGCGGCTGAGCTCCACGAAGCGGCGCTGGCGACGTACCGACAGACGAAGGACAGGACCGGTGAGGCCACGACACTGCATCGGCTCGGCGTCCTGGAGTGGCGTCGAGGCAGGTATCAGCTGGCGAGTGAGTACCTGCGAGCGGCGGTGGACCTCTTCGCGCAGCTGGGCGACGGCGTGGGGCAGGGCAACGCCCGCTTCGCGCTCGGCATCGCGCTTCGCAGGTTGGGCGACTACAACGGCGCCAGGGCCACGCACGAGGAAGCGATCGCGGTGCTTCGGCGGATCGGGGACGAGCGCGGCGAGGCGGCCGCCCTGAACAACGTGGGGATGGTGCTGATGCTGCAAGGAGAGCACGATCTGGCCGAGCGCTCGTTCGCCGAGGCGCTGGAGTGCCATCTCCAGCTGGGCCAGCCGCTCGGCGCCGCGGTGGCCTGGGACAACCTGGGCAGCCTGGCCAGCCGCCGCGGCCGCCACGACGAGGCTCTCGCCTGCCACCGCACCGCGCTATCGGAGTTCGTCCGGCTGGGATACCCGGCCGGAGAGGCCGACTCCCGACGGGGCATCGGCGTAGCGCTCGCCGGTCTCGGGCAGACCGCCGAGGCCCTCGACGCGTTGGTGAGCGCGTTGGAGCTGAGCCGCCGGGTCGGCGAGGCGGACGTGGCGATGAACGCGGGGTGCGAGCTCGGACGGGTGCAGCTCCTCCTCGGGAACCTCGTCGAGAGCGAGGCGACGTACGCCGAGGTGGTGCGGGCGGCGGACGGGTCGGGCGATCGGCTGCTCCGCGCAACCGCCTGGGCCGGCCTCTCGGCAGTGCTCAGGGAACGAGGCGACGTCGACGCGGCCGCGAGACTTCGTCGGCGCGCGTCGGCGGAGTTCGACGACATGGATGTCGAGCAGCCCGCCTCGCTCATCCCCGCGCCCTGATCCGAGTCGCACCTCACCTGCCTCCACCAGGTGCATGCGGGGGGACTTCGCCTCTTCCCTGAAGATGTCGCGAAGGTCAGCGACCCTGAGGGGAGCTGCGGGGTATCGAGCCCAGCGCACCACGCACGCCGCGATCGTTCGCCGTCGGCGGGGATCGCCGACTCGGCTCGGTCCAGAAAAACGCGACGGACCCCGGCACCGTCGCTTCGCTTGGTGCCGGGGTCTGATCACGTTGTGGAGCTGCGGGGAATCGAACCCCGGTCCTCGAGCGTCGATCCAGGTCTTCTCCGGGTGCAGTCCGTGATGTCGCTTTTCTCGGCCTCGGGGCTCGCACGGACACGTCCCCGACAGGCTCAGTCACGGAATAGTCCCGCTCACCCTCCGTGACGCGGAGTGAGCAGCAAGTCTCCTAGATGACGCCAGGGTCCGGGACGGAGACGGATGCCCGGTCTGACGCTTCGATCACCGCTCAGGCGGCGAGAGCGAAGGAACTGCGACTGTTGTTGGCAGTTATAGGTTTCCAGCGACCGTTTACGAGATGACGCTGGCTTCTCGACCCGCTTCCCCTGGAACTAACGTCCCAAGTCGAAACCGATCAGCCCCTCTTGAGTTGTGACTCCATCCTACGGGGGCACAACGACCGCGGGCCACCTGCTATTCCGCCCGCGCGTCCGCGGGCCCCAGCAGGCCGAGCCCGTTCTCCCAGCACACCGCGCGCAGCCAGTCGTCCCCGAGGTCGAGGCGGGCGAGCCCCTCGAGCTGGTGGACGTAGGGGTACGGGATCGTCGGGAAGTCGCTGCCCAGCAGGACCTTGGGCTGGAGGTCGCGCAGCCGCGGCACGAGCTCCGCCGGGTACGCCGGGAAGAAGTCGGTGAACACCATCGTGGTGTCGAGCCGCACCTCGTCGTACCGCTCGGCGAGCGCGAGGAACTCCGCGCACTCGGGCGCACCCATGTGCGCGATCACCAGCGCCAGCCGGGGGAAGCGGCGCAGCAGCCGCTCGGTCGACTCCGGCCCGGTGAAGTCGTTGCCGACCGGCCCGGACCCGGCGTGCACGACGACCGGGGTGCCCGCGTCCTCGAGCTGGCCCCACACCGCGTCGAGCAGCGGGTCGTCGAGGTGGAACTCCCCCACCTGGAGGTGCACCTTGAAGATCTCCACGCCGCCGGCGATCCGCTCCCCGACGTACGCCGCCGCCGACTCCTCCGGGAAGAACGTCGCGGACCGCAGCGACTCGGGCACCTCGTCGGCGAAGCCGGCCGCCCAGCCGTTGAGGTACGCAGCGACGCCCGGCTTGTGCGCGTAGGGCAGCGTCGGGAAGCGCCGCACGCCCATCGCGCGGAGGATCTCGACCCGGTCCTCGTGCGACTGGCGGTAGCGGATCGGCCACTCGCGGCCGATCTTCGGGCCGGCGGCGTCGAAGACGGCGTAGACCGCGCGCTGGATGTTCGGCGGCAGGAAGTGCACGTGCACGTCGAACAGGCCGGGCAGCCCGAGGCCCTCCCAGAACGCCCGGACGGCCGGGACGTCCTCGTGCGGATCAGTCACGCATGCCCTTGAGCCGGCGGCCGATCGCCTGCTCGGTCTCGCGGTTGGCCTGCCGCTCGGCGAGCGCGTGCCGCTTGTCCCACGACTTCTTGCCCTTGGCCAGCGCGATCTCGACCTTGGCCCGGCCGTCCTTGAAGTACAGCGACAGCGGGACGACGGTCAGGCCCTTCTCGTTGACGCGACGCTCGATCTTGTCGATCTCCTCGCGGTTGAGGAGGAGCTTGCGCTTGCGGCGGGCGGCGTGGTTGGTCCAGGTGCCCTGGGAGTACTCGGGGATGTGCACGCCGTGCAGCCAGGCCTCGTGGCCGTCGATGTCGACGAACCCGTCGACGAGCGACGCGCGGCCCTGGCGCAGCGACTTCACCTCGGTGCCCTGCAGGACCAGCCCGGCCTCGTAGGTGTCCTCGATGAGGTAGTCGTGTCGCGCCTTCTTGTTCTGCGCGATGAGCTTGCGCCCCTGTTCCCTGGCCATCCCACCATCTTCCCAAATCCTGCCAACTCGTTCTCGCCGAGTCGGCGCTGTTTCAGCTGAGACTGCGCCGACTCGGCGGGGACCGGGGATGAATCAGCGCCGACTCGGCGTCAGGACAGCCAGTTCATGGGGTCGACCGCCGTGCCGTTCACGAGGATCGAGAAGTGCAGGTGGCAGCCGGTGGACCAGCCGGTGTTGCCGACGTAGCCGACGACGTCGCCCGGGCCGACGCGGTCGCCGACGTCGTACCGGTAGCCGCTGGCGTGGTTGTAGACGGCGGTGACGTTCTTGCCGTTGATCTGGCCCAGGCTCAGGTAGAGCCGGTGGCCGTAGACCGAGGAGTAGTACTTCGCGATCACGGTGCCGCCGGCGATCGCCCGCATGCCCTCGCCGCACGAGACGCCGAAGTCGGTGCCGTCGTGCAGGCCCCAGTAGTGGTAGATCGGGTGCTCGCGGTAGCCGAACGGCGAGGTGACGTAGCCCGGCACGGGGCGGACGAACAGACCGTTGATCGACCCGGTGTAGCCACCCTTGGCGCGGCGCGCGGCGGCGAGGATCAGCTGCTTGATGTGGTTCTCGCGCTTCTTCGCCGCCTGGAGGGCGCGCAGGTCGGCCTGGCGGGCCGACACGGCGACCGCGCGGGCGTCGCGCTTGGAGTCGACCGAGGCGCGGACCCGCTCCCTGGCGTCGAGGGTCTCCTGGTGGAGCGCCTCCATGGTCAGCAGGTGCTCGGCGGCGGCCTCACGCTGGGCCTCGACGTCGTCGCGCGCGCTCTCGACCTCGTTCTCGCGGACCTGGAGCAGCACCTCGGCGGCGTGCAGGTCGTCGTAGGCCCGGGCCTCCCGGCCGACGATGGCGTCGTTGAGCGCCTCCTGCCGGGTGAGGTCGGTCGTCGACTGCGACTTGAGCAGCGAGGCGAAGGCCAGCAGCTGCGGGTCGCCCTGCTCGTAGATGTCGGTGATCGTGTCGGTGAGGTGCAGGCGCTGCTCCTCGAGCGCGGCCTGCCCGTCGGCGAGCTCGGCCTGCGCCGTCACGAGCCGGGCCTCGGCGGTCTCGAGCTTCTCCTGCATCTCCCGGTCGCGGACCCGGGCGGCCGCCAGGCGGGTGCTCGCGGAGGTGTACGCCGCGCGGGCGGCGTCGAGCTCGCGGACGGCCAGGTCCACCGCGGCCTGCGCCTTGCGCAGCCGGGAGCTGGACTCGTCGAGCGCGTGCTCGGCGTGCTCGACCCGCTGCTCGGCCCGGTGCTGCCGGTCCTTCAGCCTGTCGTCGCCAGGACCTGCGTTGGCGAGGGGTACGGCGAGCCCGCCCGCCGCCAGCGCGCAGGCCAGGGTGGCCGCGGCAAGGCGAGGGCGTGCGGCACGGGGGAAGGAACGCACCGGTCAGCCTTCGTGTTCGGGGAAGTGAACGCGTCGACGGTAACCCGCCGGCCTCAGGCTTTGAGGGATTTGCGGCTCACCAGGAGTGTCGGCACCACCGTGAGCAGCGGCGCGAGGATCGCGATCACGACCAGGCAGAAGCGCGCGTCCGGCCAGTCGATCCACGGGATGAAGCCGACGGACTCCTGGAGTCGGTTCTGGACGCCGAAGTACATGAAGCCCGCGAGGGCACCCGTGGAGAGCACGAGGGCGATCGCCGCGGTGACCAGCGCCTCCATGAGGAACGGGAGCGCGATGTAGAGCCGCGAGGCGCCGACCAGCCGCATGATGCCGATCTCCCGGCGCCGGGCGAAGACCGCCAGTCGCACGGTGTTGGCCACCTGGAGCACCGCCGCGATGACGAGCACGATGGCGATCCGCAGCGACCAGGTCTGCATCTCGTCCATGGCTTGGAGCAGCGGCCCGACGGTGTCGCGCTGGTCGCGGATGCTGGAGACGCCGTCGAGACCGACGATGGCACTGGTGATGCCCTCGTACTCCTCGGGGTTCTCGAGCGTGATCCACACCGACTCGGGCATGTCGTCGACGGTCGCGGCCGGGTTGGAGCCCTCGAACTTCTCGGGACCGAGGAGCTCCTTGACCTTCTCGAACGCCTCCGCCTTGGTCTCGAAGCGCCAGGCGGCGACCTCGGGGTTCTCGGCGATGACCTTCTCGAGCGCGTCCTTCTGCGCCTGGGTCACCTCTCCGGTGCACGCGGGGTTGTCGTCGCGCTCCTTGCACAGGAACGCGGTGATCTGGAGCTCCGAGCCCCACTGCTCGGTGGCCTTGTCGGACTGCTCGCGCATGAGCAGGCCGAAGCCGACCAGGCTGAGCGAGACGAAGAGGGTCAGGATGACCGCGAGGTGCATCGACAGGTTGCGGCGCAGGCCCTGGCCGAGCTCGGAGAAGACGTAACGAAGCTGCATGAGGGAGTCGGGGTCCTTGATCCGTCGCGGTTCAGTGCTGGAAGCCGTAGATGCCCTGGGCCTGGTCGCGCACGACCCGGCCGTCCTCGAGCTCGATGACGCGCTTGCGCATCTGGTCGACGATCCCGGCGTCGTGGGTGGCCATCAAGACGGTGGTGCCGGTGCGGTTGATCCGGTCCAGCAGCTTCATGATCCCGACCGAGGTGGCCGGGTCGAGGTTGCCCGTGGGTTCGTCGGCGATGAGGATCATCGGCCGGTTCACGAACGCGCGGGCCACGGCGACGCGCTGCTGCTCGCCGCCGGAGAGCTCGTCGGGCATCCGGTCGCCCTTGCCCTCGAGGCCGACCATCTCGAGCGTCTCCGGGACCAGCCGGTTGATCTCGGCGCGCGAGCGGCCGATCACCTGGAGCGCGAAGCCGACGTTCTCGTTGACCGTCTTGTTCGGCAGCAGCCGGAAGTCCTGGAAGACGGTGCCGATCTGGCGGCGCAGCCGCGGGACCTTCCAGCTGGCGAGCCGGTTGATCTCCTTGCCGGCGACGTAGACCCGGCCGGCGGTGGGGCGGTACTCGCGGAGCACCAGCCGCAGGAAGGTCGACTTGCCGGACCCCGAGGTGCCGACGAGGAAGACGAACTCGCCCTTCTCCACGTCCACCGACACCTGGTCGAGCGCGGGGCGCCCCTGGCCGGGATACGTCTTGACGACCTTCTCGAAGCGGATCACGGTAGTCGAGGCTAACCCGTGATCCTGAGCGTCGCTCATCGGCGCACCCGGCGGCGCGTCGGAGCGGGTCAGCCGTCGTCGGCGACCGCGTCGGCCCGCGCGCGGTCGGCCCGCTCCCGGGTGACCCCGGCCCACGGGCTCCACAGGAACCAGCGGGGCAGCGCGGCCAGCAGCCGGGGCGGCCCCGCCACCTCGATCCGGCCGTCCTCGACCGCCTCGCGCCACGTGCAGTAGCCCTGGAACACGTCGGCGAACGTGCCGGTGGTGGCCGAGATCACGACGTCGACGTCGAAGCCGGGGTGGACCATGCACACCGAGACCTCCTGCCGGTCGAGCACCAGCCAGATCACCTCGGGCGCCGGGCCGGTGTGCCGCCACTCGAGGACGGTGCGGCGCGGCGGGAACCGGCTGGGGTCGACGCGGCGGTGCATCCACCACATCAGGTTGGTCGGCTGTACGTCGTGGGGACGCATGTCCTCGAAGAGCCACTCGATCGCCCAGCGGCCGAAGCTGTCGATCACCCGCTCCAGGTCGCGCCCGGCGGGGGTCAGGTGGTACTCGTGGCCGCGCCCGGTGGGCGAGGGCCAGGTCTCCAGCACGCCGTTCTTCTCAAGGTGGCGCAGCCGCTGGACGAGGAGCGACCGGGAGATGCCGGGCAGTCCCCGGGCGATGTCGTTGAAGCGCGTGTTGCCCAGCACCAGCTCGCGCACGATCAGCGGCGTCCAGCGGTCGGCGACGACCTCGGCGGTCATCTGCACCGGGCAGAAGTCCCCGTACTCGGGCATGGTCCATGGTGACCCGCCTGCCGCCGGAGCGGTAGTCGCGAATCTGTACCAGCAGGGTCGCGAACGTGCACTAGTGGCAGCGGCGGGCCGGCCCGAACGTGGAGACATGACCACCATGACCCACACCACCAGCACCCCGTCCCTGACCGAGCGAGCCGCGGCCCTCGGCCCCGAGCTCGCCGCCCACGCCGCTCGCCACGACGCCGACGCGACGTTCGTCGCCGAGTCGTACGACGCCCTCCGCGCCGCCGGGCTGCTCACCGCGGCCGTGCCCGTCGAGCTCGGCGGCGCCGGCGCCACGATCCGCGAGCTGACCGCGCTCCAGCGCGAGCTGGCGCACCACTGCGGGTCGACCGCGCTGGCCAGCGCCATGCACCAGCACGTCGTCGCGTTCACGGCGTGGCGCTACCGACGCGGCCTCCCCGGCGCGGAGGCGACCCTGCGCCGCGTGGCCGAGGAGGGCATCGTGCTGGTCTCGACCGGGGGCGGCGACTACACCCACCCGCGCGGCGAGGCCGTCAAGGTCGACGGCGGCTACCGCGTGAGCGGGACCAAGCGCTTCGCCAGCCAGTCGCGCCACGGCACCGTGATGTCGACGATGTTCACCTACGACGACCCCGAGCAGGGCCGCCGGGTGCTCAACATGGCCGTCCCGGTCGGCGCCGACGGCGTGACCGTGGCCGACAACTGGGACACCCTCGGCATGCGCGGCACCGCGAGCAACGACGTCCGGCTCGAGGACGTCTTCGTGCCCGAGGAGCGGGTCCTCGCCAACCGGCCCTACGGCGTCGTCGACGGCCCGCTCCAGGTGATCTCGACCATCGCGTTCCCGATCATCAGCGGGGTCTACCTCGGCATCGCCGAGGCGGCGTTCGCCGAGGGGCGTGAGGCCGCGGCACGCAAGCCCGACAACGTGTTCGTGCAGCGCCAGCTGGGGCAGATGAAGCACGCGCTGCAGGTCGCCTCCTGGTCGCTCCAGGGTGCGCTGGACGCGGTCGGCGACGACCCGACCCCGTCGCACGAGGCCTACCTCGCCGTGATGATCGCGAAGGCGGAGATCGCCCGCGCCGGCATCGAGGTCTGCGACCGGGCGATGGACGTGGTCGGCGGCCCCGGCTACTTCCGGGGCTCGGTCGTCGAGCGCGCCTACCGCGACGTCCGCGCGGCGAAGTTCCACCCGCTGACCGCCGACGCGACGCACGTGGAGACCGGCCGGCACGAGCTGGGACTGCCCGGGCTGCTCCAGTGACCGCTCCGGAGAGGGCGTGGCCTAGGTTGGCGGCATGCTCCGCCCCGTGGCCCTCCTCGCCGCTGCCCTGCTCGCGCTGACCGCGTGCACCGCCGGCGACGAGGAGCCCGGGGCGGACACCACCCCCACCGCCGAGCCCACCCCGCTCACCGACTTCGCGACCGACGAGGTCACGATCGCCCGGGACGCGTTCTGCTCCCGCGTGGCGCCCGCGGCGGTCGAGGACGCCCTCGGCGGCGCGCCCGCCCGCGCCGACGAGTGGGTGAACGGCGACCGGGCCACGGTCGGCGGGGTCACCGATGTCGTGCACGAGTTCGGCTGCCGCTGGCGCGCCGCGGACGGTACGGCGGTCAGCGGCTGGGTCTTCGCCCCGCCGGTCACGCCCGGGCGGGCCGCCGTGCTGCGCAGGGCCGCCGCGCGGGCGGACGGCTGCCGGCCGGTGGCCGGTGCGCCGGCGTACGGCTCCCCCTCGGTCGCGGTCCGCTGCGACGACGGCACGACGTCCTTCCACGGCCTGTTCGGCGACGCCTGGCTCTCCTGCTCGGCGCCGTCCGGCGACCTCGCCGTCGCGGGCCGGTGGTGCGTGAGCGTCGCCCAGGCCGCCACCGCCTGAGCCCGGCGAGTGCCGTCCCCGCAGGCTGGAGCCACGGGCGTCTCTACGCCTGGGCGGCCTCCGCGTCTCCGTGCCGGACCGGGCAGCCGGACCGGCCCGGCACGGGGAACGTGCCGAGCTCCTCGACCCGGTAGCCGTTCGGGTAGCTCCGGATCTGCGGCAGGTCCTCGATCAGCTTCGGGTCCCGGCGCGCCGGGAAGAGCCGCAGCAGCCGGCCGCGCGCCTTGAGCGCCCCGCGCGAGGCCTTCTCGACCAGGGCCGGCGGGTCGTCGTACCGGAACGCGCGGCGCAGGGGCGGATCCATCAGCGACCGGCTGAAGACGCCCATCACCGGCCGCGCGAGGCGCGGCTGGAAGCCGGCCATGAGCGCGAGCGTCGAGTCGGCGACGCGGCGGCCGCCCTCGTCGTACGCGAAGTGCTCGGCCTCGTAGGAGTCCATCAGCTCCGCGAACTCCTCGTAGGTCTCCGGGACGTCGGTGATGCCCAGGTGGCGGCCCAGCGTGCGGTAGTACTGCACGCTCGCCTCGAGCTCGGTGGCGGTGAGCGGGCGCTTGCCGTAGTCGTCGAGCCAGCGCTTGGGGACGACGACGAACGTGCTGAGCACGTAGCGGAACTCATGGTTCGGGATGTCGTAGGCGCGGTGCATCTGGTTGATCCGGCGGATCGCGGCCCGAGCCTCGGGGTGCTCGAAGCCGAGGCGGTTCGGCGGCTCGAGGAGCAGCGCGGTGTCGTCGTACCGCTTCTGCGGGCGCCGGGTGAACTCGCCGGTCCGGTCGAGGAGCCGGCCGATGCCGGGCACGGCGTAGGTGCGGAAGAGCGCGAAGCCGAGCGCCTGGTTCATGTCCCACGGGAACTCGTGGGCGACGACCTTCGCGTAGATCTCGACGAAGTCGCGCCGGGGGTCCAGCCGGTCGTTGTACCGCTTCCAGTGGTCGCGCCGCATGACGCCAAACTAGAGCAGTCGCTCCACTTTGGCTAGGGTGGCGTCGTGCGCATCCCCGTCCAGACCCGCAGCGAGTCCTCCGCGGACCGGATGCTCGAGGCGACGCTGGCGCTGCTGGAGTCCGGCGGGCTCCAGGCCGTGACCGTGGCGGCCGTCGCCCGCGGGGCGGGTACGTCGAACGGCTCGCTCTACCACCGCTTCGGCGACCGTGGCGGCCTGCTGCGGGCGGCCCAGGACCGCGCCCTGGGCGCGATCGAGGCCGAGACGGCGGCGGCGTTCGGCCGCGCGGACGGCGAGCCCGACGACGACCGCGCGCTGCGGCTGCTCGCCCGGGCGGCGCTGGACATCTTCGCCCGCCACCGCGGCGCCATGCGGGCCTTCCTCGTCGAGGGCCAGGGCTCGCCCGACCTCGAGGCCCGCAACGTGCGCAGCTCCCACCTGCTCGCCACGACCGTCACCGGATGGCTGCGCACCCGCTTCGACGCCTCCCCCGCGTCGGCCGAGGCCGCGTGGCGCATCCTCTTCGCGCTCGGCGCCTCCCAGGCGCTCTTCGACGACGCCCAGGTCTCCCCCGCCACCCTGGCTGCCGATGACTTCGCGGACGCGGTCGCGCGCGCGGTCGCAGCTGTAACGCGGGGTTAGCACCACTGGTCACCCCGTTCGAACGGGATCACAGTTGTCCTAACCCCGCGTTACAAGCGTCGGCGGAACCAGCCCCGGGCCAACCCCGGGCTAGTTCTCGGCGGCCTTCTCGGCACCCCGGCGCCAGCGGATGCCGGCCTCGATGAAGTCGTCGACGTCGCCGTCGAAGACCGCCTGCGGGTTGCCGACCTCGAAGCCGGTCCGCAGGTCCTTGACCATCTGGTACGGGTTCAGCACGTAGTTGCGCATCTGGTCGCCCCAGGCGGCGGCGACGTCGCCCTTGAGCTCCTTCTTGAGCGCGGCCTCCTCGGCCTTCTGCTTCGCGAGCAGCTTGGCCTTGAGGACGACCATCGCGGAGGCCTTGTTCTGCAGCTGCGACTTCTCGTTCTGGCAGCTGACCACGATGCCGGTCGGGATGTGGGTCAGGCGGACCGCCGAGTCGGTGGTGTTGACCGACTGGCCGCCGGGGCCACCGGAGCGGAAGACGTCGACGCGGAGGTCGTTCTCGTCGATCTCGACCTCGTCGGTCTGCTCGAGCACCGGCACGACCTCGACGGCGGCGAACGACGTCTGGCGGCGGCCCTGGTTGTCGAACGGCGAGATCCGGACCAGGCGGTGCGTGCCCGCCTCGACCGACAGGGTGCCGTAGGCGTACGGCGCGTGGATGGCGAACTCGGCCGACTTGATGCCGGCCTCCTCGGCGTAGGAGACGTCGTAGACCTCGACGGGGTACTTGTGCTGCTCGGCCCAGCGCGTGTACATCCGCATGAGCATCTCGGCGAAGTCCGCGGCGTCGACGCCGCCGGCGCCGGCGCGGATGGTCACGATCGCCTCGCGGGCGTCGTACTCGCCGGAGAGCAGCGTGCGGACCTCGAGCGCCTCGACCGACTTCTTGAGCCGGGCCAGCTCGGCCTCGGCCTCGGCCAGCGCGTCGGCGTCGCCCTCCTCCTGCGCCATCTCCACCATCAGGCCCAGGTCCTCGACGCGGCCGTGGAGCGAGGTGAACCGCTCGAGCTCGCCCTGGAGGGCGGAGAGGCGGCCGGTGACGCGGGTGGCGTTCGCCTGGTCGTCCCAGAGGTCGGGCGCGGCGACCTGCTCACCGAGATCCGCGATCTCGGCGCGCATCGCGTCCAGGTCGAGCACCTGCTCGATGGTGCGCATCGTCGCCTGGAGCTGCTTGATCTCTACGTCGTAGTCCGGTCCTGCCACAAGGAGCAAGGTTACGGGTCCGGCGGGGGTCGGGCCTACTCGCGGGCTACTCGGCCGCCGCGGCGGCCGGCAGCGCCAGCTCGGCCCAGACCCGCTTGCCGCCACTGGCGGCCGACTCCATGCCCCAGGACGCGGCCAGCGCGTCGACCAGGTGCAGGCCGCGGCCGTGCTCCTCGTCCTCGGTCAGCGGCTGCGGCTCGGGCGTGCCGACGCCGGTGTCGTCGACCTCGATCCGCAGCACGTGCGAGGTCGCGGAGAGCCGGATGGAGTACGACGAGCGCGCGTGCGTGAGCGCGTTGGCGGCCAGCTCGCTGACCACGAGCAGCGCGTCGTCCAGCGGCTCGCCGATGCCCCACTGACGCAGCTGCGCCTTCACGAACCGGCGGGCGTCCGCGACGCTGCTGAGGTCGTCGGGCAGCTCGATCTCGGCCTCGGCGTCGCCGCCCTGCTGCCCGATCGACTGGAGCAGGTCGACGAGGTAGCCGAGGTCGGAGTCCTTGAGCACGAAGCCCTCGGAGTGGTCCTTGATCCACGTCCGGTCGGCGGTCTCCAGGCCGGAGAACACCACGACCTTCGACTGCGGCGCGTGCTGGCGCACGCGGGAGAGGACCTCGCGGCCGGCGATGTCGGGCAGGCCGAGGTCCAGGACGACGACGTCGGGACGCAACTGTTCGGCCAACCGAACGGCTTCAGCACCGTCGGCGGCTTCACCCACGACCTCGAACCCGCCCCGGAAACGAAGGGAGGTGCGGACCAGCCGGCGTACCTCAACGACATCATCCACCAGGAGGACGCGGATGGGCACGGCGACAGCCTAGGCGGTCGGGGCCGCGAGGGGCAGCGACACCACGAAGTGTCCACTGCCCGGATTCGCCGCCTCCGCGGGCCGGTAGGTCGCCTCGCCGCCGTGCGAGCGGGCCAGCTGGCGGACGATGTAGAGGCCCAGCCCGGTGCCACCGCGCGAGCGCCCCGTGGCGAACCGGTCGAAGAGGCGCTCACGCATGTCCGCTGGTACCCCATCACCCGCGTCGCTCACCGCGACCTCGACGGAGTCGCCGGCCCGGCGCACCTCCACCCGGACGGGCGCCGTGCCGTGCCGCAGCGCGTTGCCGACCAGGTTGTCGAGGACCTGCGCGAGCCGGTCCTGATCGCCGTCGACGAGCAGCCCGCTCTCACCCTCGACCCTGACCTCGGCGTCGGGGTCGAGCCGGGACGGGGTCGCGGCGGCGGTGCGCGCGAGCTCGAGCACGTCGACCCGGGTCAGCTCCAGGTCGAGCGCGCTGGCCTGGAGCCGCGAGGCGGTCAGCAGGTCGGCGAGCAGCCGGCGCAGCCGGGTCGCGCTCGACAGCATCCCGCCGAGCAGCTCCTCCCGGTCCTCGTCGTCGAGCGCCGCCCAGTGCTCCCGGAGCGTCTCGGCGGTGCCCGCGAGCACGCCCACCGGCGTCCGCAGCTCGTGGGCGGTGACGGCGAGGAAGTGGGCCTGGTCCTCGGCGGCCATCTGGAGCTGGGCGTTCGCGCCGGCCAGGGCGTCGAGCATCTCGCGTCGCTCGGAGGTGTCGCGGGTGATCTTGGCGAAGCCGACGTGCCGGCCGTCGTGGTCGTGGACGGCGCTGATGACGACGTTGGCCCAGAAGCGGGTGCCGTCACTGCGGATCCGCCAGCCCTCCTCCTCGTACCGCCCCTCGCGCAGCGCCACCTCGAGCTCGTGCTCGGGATGCTTCGCCGCCTGCAGCTCCTCGGGGTAGAAGACGCGGAAGTGCTGGCCGACGATCTCGTCGGCGGTGTAGCCGTTGATCCGCTGGGCACCGAGGTTCCAGCTCGCGATCCGGCCGTCGGGATCGAGCATGAAGATCGCGTAGTCGCCGACGTTGTCGACGAGCAGCCGGAACCGCTCCTCGCTCTGCCGCAGCGCCTCCTCCTGCTCACGGCGGGCGCTGTGGTCGCGGGTGACCTTGGCGAAGCCGACGTGGCGGCCGTCGTGGTCGTGGACGGCGGTGATGAGGACGTTGGCCCAGAACCGGCTCCCGTCCTTGCGGATCCGCCAGCCCTCCTCCTCGTAGTGGCCCTCGCGCAGGGCGATCTCGAGCTCGTGCTCGGGGTGCCGGCTGGCCTGGACCTCGGGCGGGTAGAACGCCCGGAAGTGCCGTCCGACGATCTCGTCCTCGGTGTAGCCCTTGATCCGCTGGGCTCCGGCGTTCCAGCTCGCGATCCGGCCTTCCGGGTCGAGCATGAAGATCGCGTAGTCCTCGACGTTCTCGACGATCAGCCGGAACCGGGCCTCGCTCAGCCGGAGCTGCTCCTCGGCGCCCCGCTGCGCGGTGACGTCCTGGACCTGGAGGAAGACGTAGAGCGGGCGCTGCTCGCTGTCGAGGACCGGCGCGAGCGTCGCCACCACGGTCCGCGCGCCGCCGCTGGTCGGCACCTCGTGCTCGACCTGCACGACCCGGGCGCGGCCGGCGAGGATGTCGGCCAGCGCGCCCGCGATGCCGTCGGCGGCGGCGGCACCGGCCAGGCCGGCGTACGGCGTGCCGACCAGCTGGGCGGCGGGACGCTCGACGAGCGCGGCGAGGGCGTCGTTGGCGCGGACCACCCGGCCGCTGAGGGTCACGGTCGCCATGCCGATCGCGGCGTCGTCGAAGACCTCGCGGAAGCGCTCGAGGTGCTCGCGCAGGACGGCGTCCTCACCCTCCTCGGGCTGGGGCGCCACCGGCTCGGCCGCCGCCGGCACGGCGCGGGGCGTGCCCAGGACCGCCACGAGCTCGTCGGCGAGGGTGTCCAGCGAGCTGGACTTCTCGAGGAAGATCGAGGCGCCGAGCTCGAGGGCCCGGTCGGCGAGCCCCTGCTCGGAGAAGCCGCTGTACATGACCACGCGGGTGTCCGGGGACGCCGCGATCACCTGGGGCAGCGCCTCGAGGCCGTCCATCTCGGGCATGGACACGTCGAGCAGCATCAGGTCGGGCCGGTGCTCACGCGCGGCGACGACCGCCTCGGCTCCGGTGCCGCCCTCGGCGACGACCGCGAGCTTCCGGGACAGGCGCAGGCGCGTCCGCACGAGCGTCCGCACCTCGGCGGCGTCGTCCACGATCACGATGGTCGGGATCGCGGGATCCCGGCCTCCCTCTCCCCCGGACACGGGAGGAACCTACCCACTTTCTTGCAGGTTCGTGCATCGCAGAGAGGTGAGGCACCGTTCGGCCGCGAGCCGTCGACTCGTCTGCGACCGTCGAGGGGTGAACATCGACGTCCGACCGACGCCCGCGCTCCGCAGGCACCGTGCCCGCATCGCCGGCGCGCTGGTCGGCGCCGCGCTGCTCGCGCTGGTGCTCCTCGCGCTGGCCGAGCTGGCCGGGGTGGGCGAGCACGGCCCGGACCAGGTGCCCGTCTCCGACGTCACGCACCCCTAGGGAGTC